>CAGP01000128.1 GCA_000263275.1 Helicobacter bizzozeronii CCUG 35545
CCCTGAAGCTCGCATGAAGACTACATGTTTGATAGGGTGGGTGTGTAAGTGCAGTAATGCATTCAGCTAACCACTACTAATAGAGCGTTTGGCTTGTTTGGTTGATAAGGTATCACCGCCTTGTTGAGTGTAATCAAAGCTTTGTAGAAACTGGAGCGTAGGTTATTGACAGCTTGCTAGAATGGCGTTTGTCTTTCAAGGGGTGTTGCTCTTCTCTCTTAAGAGAAGCTCAAGCCTAGTGAGGTCTAGCCTCTCTGAGGGTTTTTAAAACTCTTAGAGTTTGGCTTTTGAGCTAGCAACACCTAGAAAAGCTTCTTGCTTTTCCCCGTGTCCCTAGTGGAGAGGAAATACCCAGCCCCATCCCGAACCTGGAAGTCAAGCTCTCTAACGCCGATGATACTGCCCTTTGCAAGGGTGGGAAAGTAGGGTGATGCGGGGGATTAAGGTGTTTTTTAGGTTTTAGTATTACAATTTCTCAATTTCTCAATTTCTCAATTTCTCAATTTCTCAATTTCTCAATTTCTCAATTTCTCAATTTCTCAATTTCTCAATTTCTCAATTTCT
>CAGP01000129.1 GCA_000263275.1 Helicobacter bizzozeronii CCUG 35545
ATCAACCTTTGGAATAGGGAATGTAAGACTCCAAACGGAGCTGTCCTGCTTGAAGCCGCGATCTCCACTAAAGCTAGAATCCCCTAACTTTAGTTATGGGAGAGTATGTCAATTATCCATTGGTTTTGGTTAGAATAGAGCACGCTTTTTAAGGGGGCATTGATGGAATTTAATTTAGGCACGCGCCAAATTGGTTTAGACCACCCGCCCTTAGTGGTGGCTGAAGTGGGGATCAACCACAATGGGAGTTTAGAGATCGCCAAGCTTATGGCCGATGCGGCTAAGGCAACGGGCATTGAGGTTTTAAAACACCAAACCCACATCATCGAGGATGAGATGAGCCCCCTAGCGCAAAAAGTCATCCCGGGCAATAGTAAAAAATCTATCTATGAGATCATGAAAAAATGCGCCTTGAGTCCTAAAGAGGAGCGGGAGTTTAAAGAGTATGTGGAAAAACTGGGGATGATTTATCTTTCCACCCCCTTTAGCCGTGCGGCGGCAAATTTCTTAGAGGACATCGGGGTGGTGGGCTTTAAGATTGGATCAGGCGAGATGAACAACACCCCTCTTTTAGCCCACATTGCCACCTTTAAAAAGCCTATGATCATCTCTACCGGGATGCACAGCCTAGAGTCGGTCAAAGAGCATGTCAGCTTTTTGCTAGATAAAGTCCCCCTAGCCTTGATGCACACCACTAATCTTTACCCCACCGCCCCCCACTTAGTGCGCTTGGGCGCGATGGTGCAACTCTCTGAAGCTTTTGTAGGTGTGCCCGTGGGGCTAAGTGATCACACTTTAAACAACAACGCCTGTAAGGGGGCGATCGCTTTAGGGGCAAGCTTAGTCGAGCGGCATTTTACAGATTCTAAAGAGCGTGAGGGACCAGATATTATTTGCTCTATGGACCCACAAGAGGCGCAGGATTTAGTGCAAAGTGCCCAAGAATTATTTTTAATGCGCGGGGGCTCTAAAACCCATTTAAAAGAGGAGCAAGTGACTAGAGATTTTGCCTTTGCAACCATGGTTGCTATTGCTAACATCGCTCCGGGCGAGGCAATTAGCAAAGAAAACTCTTGGGTGAAACGCCCGGGGACTTTGGGGATTTTAGCTAAGGATTATGAAAAGACTTTGGGACGGGTGGCTAAGGTGTTTATCCCCAAAGATAGCCACATCTGTGCTGACATGCTGGTATGAAAAGACATTTAGTTTTTGTCACCAATAGTCGGGCAGACTATGGCAAATTAAAAACCCTTGATCCAAGCCATCGACTCGCTAGAAAAGGGCACATTAGATCACCCCATGGCGGGCAAGATCAGTTATGCGATCTTTGTGTGTGGCATGCACCTTTTGGAAAAATATGGCAGTACCTACATTGAAATTTTTAAAGACGGCTTTAGCCATGTCTTTTTTAGCTAAAGCCACTTCCCAAGAGATGGATTTAGCCCTAGCAGACACCATTACCCAATTCCACCACTTTATTGCCCTGCAACGCCCCGATCTCATTGTCTTTCATGGCGACCGCTTAGAAACTTTAGCCTGTGCGATCGTGGGGAGTTTTAACTCCATTTTGAGCGCGCACATTGAGGGCGGGGAGCTTAGCGGGACTTTAGATGAGAGCATCCGTCATAGCGTGTCTAAATTAGCGCATTTGCACTTTGTGTGCGAGGAGCGCGCCCGCCAAATTTTATTGCAAATGGGCGAGCGGGCTGAAAACATCTTTGTGATCGGCTCTAGCGATATTGATGTGATGTTAGGAGACTTGCCTAGTTTCTCTCAAGTGCAAGCGCGTTATTCTCAAATCCAAGCCTTTAGGCGGCAGTATGCGATCCTCATTTACCACCCGGTGGTTAGCGAAATTATAGACCTACCCCACACCATTTATGAAATCTTGGAGGGGTGCAAATTAGCCACGCAGAGAGGGCAAAATTTTGTATGCATTTACCCTAACAACGATCTAGGCTCTGAAGCCATTTTAAACGCCCTAGAAACCCTGAAAAATAACCCGCATTTTGTGTGTTTTCCGAGCATGAAATTTGAGTATTTTTTAACCCTACTCAAAAACGCCCAGTTTATCATCGGCAACTCAAGTGCGGGCATTCGAGAGGCGGGGGTGTATGGCGTGCCTTGCTTGAATTTGGGTAGCCGCCAGCACAAGCGCAGCATGGCAAGCCACATCACACAAGTAAAAGAAGAGCGCCACGCCATTTTAGAGGCGATTTTAGAAGTTAAAGCCAAACCCCGCCACCAGCCTACCTATCATTTTGGCACGGGGCAAAGTGTGGCGCATTTTCTAAATGCCTTGAGCCCTGCACTTTTTGACACCCCCACCCAAAAGTATTTTGCCCATGACTAGAGTTTTAGCCTACATCCCGGCAAGAAGTGGCTCTCAGGGCGTGAAACATAAAAATATCAGAGATTTTAAAGGGCTGCCCCTCATGGCGCACACCATTTTAGCCGCCAAAGAATCCGCCATTTTTAGCGAGGTGTTTGTGAGCACCGATAGCCCAGAATACGCCACAATCGCCAAGAGATACGGCGCAAGCGTGCCCTTTTTACGCTCTAAGGAAACTTCTAGCCACAACGCCCCCACCATGAGCGGGCTTTTAGAGGCGTTGCAAAATTATCAAAACTTAGGGCAAAGCTTTGATCATGTCGCCGTGCTCCAACCCACTTCTCCGCTAAGAGATGCCACCGACATACAAGAAGCTTATAAACTCTTTTGTGTAGAGAACTGCGACCCTTTAGCTAGCGTGCATGTCGTGAGCGAGCACCCCCTATTTATGCGCACCCTGCACAACCACCGCCTAACACCCATTTTAAATGCGCCTAGCTCTGTGCGCCGTCAGGATTTGCCCGCCTATTATAAAATCAATGGGGCGATCTACATCCACCAAGTAGAAACCCTAACGCCCAACACCAGCTTAAACGATGCACTCATAGGTTATGAAATCGCCTTAGATCACGCCCTAGACATAGACTGCTTAAAGGATTTTGATGCGTGATTTACCCCCCCCCCCCCCCCGCAGGCCATGAAACCCTTAATCATCGCCGGTAATGGCCCGAGCATTAAAAACCTCGATTATAGTTTATTCCCACCGGATTTTGATGTCTTTAGGTGCAACCAGTTTTATTTTGAGGACAAGTACTATCTAGGCAAAGAGGTTAAGGGGGTGTTTTTTAATTCGTGGATTTTTGATGCGCAGATGAGAACGGCTAGCCACCTAGTTGCGTGCGATGAATATAAGCTAAACACCATTTATTGCACCACAGATGCAGAATATAGCCCTTTTAATGCCTTTTACCGCAAAGATGGCGGATCGCTTAACAATCTTAGTGATCGCTATAGCTCTTTGCGCCCCTTGCATGCCCGCACCTTTTTAGACAAACACTTCACCAATATCACCCATACCTATGAACTCCTAGCCACTCTAAAACCCTTTTTAGACCTGCACACAAAGGCGCGCAATTTTCAAGGCCAGCAATTCACCGGTGGCATCATGATGCTCATTAGTGCCATAGCTCTAGGCTACAAAGAAATCTATCTAGCAGGGATTGATTTTTATGCTACAGGATTGGGGCATTTTTATTCAGATAGCAGTCGGTTTTTTATCCTAGAACATGCCCCCATGCACACCCAAGAGCTAGACATGCAGGCTATAGAGTTAGCCAAACAATACGCCCAGCTTTACGCGCTTGTGCCCAATAGTGCGCTCTCTGCAATCTTACCCTTGAGCCCGCATAAAAATGCCCTCTCTGAAGAGAGAATACAAGCCCTGCACTTAGGGCATGAAAAACCCCCGGGATATACCCAAGACATCTCAAAAGTTCCCCCAAAAACCCCTATGCCCATCGGACGCAAAATGCTTTTAAAACGGGTTTTGAGCAGTGCGGGTTTAGACCCCTCCAATATGGTCGTTTCTTTCTTGTTGGATTTATATCGCTTCTTGCGGGGTGTTGTGCGATTTTTCACTAACACAAAGGGGCTTAAATTGCTTTGGAAATACAGAAAGGGAGTTCCCCCAGATGCGCCTGATATTGGGGGGGGGGGGGGGTAATTGGTGGTTTCACTGGCATAAGAATCATTAGATTCAAGCAAGGGGGCTTGCATGCCACTTAAGCCCCTCATCGTTGCCGGCAATGGTCCGAGCATTAAAGATTTAGATTACAGCCTTTTCCCCCCGGATTTTGATGTTTTCAGGTGCAACCAGTTTTATTTTGAGGACAAATATTATTTAGGCAAAGAAGTTAAGGGGGTGTTTTTTAACGCTCAAGTCTTTGATATGCAGATGAAAACGGCTAGAGAGTTGAGTTTGCGTCAAGAATATTATTTTGAAGACCTTTTTTGTTCGACTATTGCGCCTTTTATGAATTTTGGGAATCACTATACGCACGCCCAAGATTACCTAGACAAACATTATCCGGGGGCGCGCAACACTTACGCACTATTACAAAGCCTAGAGCCTTTTTATAAACTCTACACCACTAGGCGTAATTTTTACCAACAACACTTTACCACTGGTGTAATGATGATTATTGTGGCAATTGTCTTAGGGTATAAAGAAATTTATTGTGCTGGATTGGATTTTTACCTAGAGGGATTAGGGCATTTTTACCATGTTAAAAGCCCGCATTTTACCCTCGCCCCCGATTGCCAGCACACAAAAGACCTTGATATCAAGGGAATTGAAGTAGCCAAACAATACGCCCAGCTTTATGCGCTTGTTCCTAATAGTGCGCTCTCTGCAATTTTACCCCTAAGCCCGCATAAAAATGCCCTGTCTCAAGAAAAAAATGCAAGCCCTAAAATTAGGAGATCCTAAACCGAATGGCTATATTGATGATGTTTGCGTTGATCCTGTTGAATTTTCCATGCGCGCAACTTTGATACAGGCTATTCAGAGTGTGGGCATCACCCCTGACAATCTCATTTACAAAGGTTTGAACATGGTTTGGCGTTGTGCTAGCGATCTGTATCGTGTTGTGAGGGGTTTATACAGACTCAGCCTAAAAGCCCTTTATTTTTTGAGGGCATGGTTTAAACGCCATAGGGCTACGGGAGGGTAATTGCCTTGCAAAACACTGCTTTTTATTCCACAAATGAATAGCCACTAGAGATACTAAAAGACATCTCCGCCTTTGCCAACTCAACACGGCAATCCAAGAAGTTTATGGTAAAATGGGTGTCTTAGGAGGAGTTATGCTTGACAACGAACACAAAAGCTTTATTGAAACATCTCTAGAGAATATCAGAAAAGCGCACAACGAGAACTATTTGAGCATTTTTGCGGGAGCTGGAATCAGTGCTGGTTCTGGTTTGCCATCGTGGGACAAGTTGATGGAGACCCTTAGAGAAAAACTTTATGGCAAGATAGAAAGAAATGAGGGCTATCATGTGCGTGCCGAGAAGTTTCTTGAACAACATGGCATTCCATCACAGAAAGAATTAGCAGACTTTATAAAGGAAATTGAAAAAAAGCTTAAAAAAGAACTCTGCGATGAGATCAAAAGAGGCGGAGATTATCTTATCTTGGCCGAGAAGTTTTTTAATCAATTTGGACATAATTTTTATTACAAAACACTAGGAGAGCTAATTCCTAGACATGTCCAACCAAATAACCTGCATTTAGAAATTGTCAAACTCAATCTTAAAAATCTCATCACAACAAATTGGGATAACTTATTTGAAAAAGCCATTAATGAAGAGGGCATGTTTTTTGACATCATTAAGTCAGATGCAGATATGGGAAACTCTACGGGTTTTTCAAAACTCATCAAAATGCATGGAAGCTTGGATAAAAAGAATATTGTCTTCCGCGAAAAAGACTATTTAGAATATAGCCAGAATTTTCCACTCATTGAGAACTATATCAAGGGAGTGTTCTCCACAGATGTTGTTATCTTGGTTGGCTACTCTCTAGGTGATCCAAATGTCAAACAAATTATTTCTTGGGTGAATTTTCATTCAAACAATACAAAACAAGATCGAGGTCAAAATGGTGTAAAGACGATCTATTTCATCAAGACAAATGCTACATTTGATCCCATTGAATTTAGGTTCTACGAAAACAAAAATATTCATGTTTTATATCTTAGTGAGTTCTTTGATAAAAAGGCAGAAAATGAAAAGTCAGGACATGAAAGTGAACTAAAAAAATTTCTTTGACGAAATCAAAAAAAAAAAGAAAAGAAGTCTGATACAGCATTCATTCTAAACAGTGAAGAGATAAGAGAAATAGATTATATCCTCACACATTTTGATTTTAGTGCATTAAGTAAAAAAAATTGATGATTTGACAATACTCAAAAATGTATCACTCAAAAACGAACTTGTGAAATGCTTCTTACTTTTTGAAAACCACGCCGATGACAAAGACATAGAGAAAATCCACTCACTATATAAAAAGATATCAAAAAAAGCTCTTAAAAATAGAGAGTTAAGAATATGGTTTTTAAGCGAATCTAACAGATATATTAGATTCTATCCTAGTAGATATAGCGAACAAGACTTTCGTGAGTGGAGGGAAAAATTCTTAGGGTTACCATCAGGCGAAATGGACAGAATAACCTCCATTGCTCATCTTCAAAGTCGCTTTGATCAACAACTTATTGAGATATATCATTATCTAATGCGAATTTTAAAAAAACGTTCGTATAGAGAAAATGATTGGTTTTACATGGAAACAATCGAGCCCGAATCCTTTTTTTCTCACGATCATGAAGACTCCAACTCAAAAAAGGCATTACGAGTGCTTCAAGATTTTGATCAGAACAGAATTGGCAATTGTCTAACCATTCCAAGTTCTGAAGAACATAGAGCGACTTACATAAAAGCCCTTGAGTGTTGCTGGTGTGCAATAAGTTTTGGTGAATTCTCCATAAATGAAAAAATTTTTAGTTACAGCATTAGGTATTTTTGCACGATGGAGCTATGTGATATTTTTCGAATGCACTTTGCTAATTATTCGGCTTTTCGGATTAAAATTGATCAAGAATTTTTAAAGGAAATTTTTACAAACATTTGTCATAGCTTCAAAGAGCATGGGAGTTTTACATCTAGAAACAGCGAGTGGTTTGAAAACTTCCTTTTGTTAGCATCACATTGTGTGCTCGAACAAAACACCTTTGAGAGGATATTAGAAGAAGTTAATGACAAGATCAAGGAAGGCTGGATGAGTTCTACCCATTATGGCCAACTTGGGGAATTTATATTTGGACAATTTGAGAATGATACGCTTGGCTGGCACAAATGTTTAAATTTGGTATTGTCTTTTCTTAATCTTTTTGTTGAAAATAAGGCGAATTTAAATGATTGTGATATGGCAGCGGAGTCAATTTTTCCAATGATACTAGGAAAAATACAAGGGATTGATGCGACACACAAAGATTTGATTATTGACTTTTTAGACACCATCCATCAAAATCACAAATATATTTGTGTATTTGATACTAGCGAAATTAGGGAATCTAGTCCTGCTCCAAAACCACCTCTTGACTTAAAGAACTTGAAAGTGAAGTTCACATTAATCAGAGACAACTCTCCATTCCTCCCTCTCATCAAAGCCCTTTACCAATCCAGCGATGAGAATCTGAAAAAAGCCATCAAAGAGAAATTGCGGTATATTCTAGAACACAAAGAGGACTACGAGCAAACTAATAGGAGCGAAAAATATTGCAAATGGCTTAACGAACTGATTGAGAATTTGGATAGCTAGCTAGCTCCCATGTGGTTTGCATGCCTTTTAAGTCTTTTATGCAGATTGAAAGGCAAAAAGTCCTATAATGAGGGCTTATTTTTTAAGGAGAACTACATGAAACTAGCTAAATTTGCTTTAACTTGTGATGGGGAGAAGATCACCAGCCTAGACCAGCTTAAAGAACATTTCAATCTCTTAGATGTGCTGGAGCATTACAAGACTAACACCTTGTGGCGTTGGCTTAGATCAAGGGATTATGAAAACGAATTGCGAGGTGTGGAAGCGATCACAGCCACGCAAGACACAGAAATTTTAAGCGCGCTGTGTGGGGTGTTTGGAGTAGAGGCGGATTTGCAGGCAATCCAAGAGATGCCCGAAAATCAAAAACACATGGAAGAAAAAGCAGCCTTAAGAGCAGAGATCGAAACCCTTAAGGCACAAATCCAAGCCTTGCAGTCGGCAACTGAGGAAAAATCAGAGAGCTACGACACACTCAAAAAGAAACTCTTAAAAGCCAAAGGTTTAGTAACGGGCAGAATCGCCTTAAAAGAGTTGCTCAAAAACCATGCGGATTTGCTAGAGAGGGATAAAATTGAGCTAGCAGACCATTTGGGTTTTCTCACTATAAACAAGCGTTGCGATAGAGATGCCTTTAGGGCTTTGTTGTTTTATTTTCTAGCTAGCCCTATTTTTAAGGCAGATGAGATTGAGGAAGCGTGGGTAAATAAATTAAGATTCCTTGTAGAATCCTATTCGCGCAGTGGTGCACACCGAAGTGCAACAAGCAACCTATGCTTTTATCTATATCAAAAAAATGAGGTAAAAGAAAGAGCACTAGATTTTGACACTCTAAAGACTAAACCCCATGACTTTGGAAAACTTGTTTGCCTTTACTATGAATATGGCCGTTATGGAAAATTTTTAGACGCAAACAATCAACAAATTAAACAAATCGGAGAGATATTCATCACCCACACTTTAAAAGTTTCAGGTGATGATTACTACTTCAATGGCAGACAGATCTTACAATATTTAGAACTCGACATCTAAAGGAACTCCCATGCCCACCTCCCTAACCCACCAACTCCAACAGCTCATTGACACCCACGCCCCCATTCTCTACATGCCCTGCCAAGATAAGGACACTTTAGATAGCTTAATTGCACAAGTTAGAGGAAACAGAGAGTGCCTAGAATTTGATCACGCCTTAGGTGCGCTAGACTTTGCCACCAAAAGACCTTTAAAGCCAGATAAGCCCCAAGACCTAGAGAGTTTTTTAAAGGACAACTACGATCGCCCCTTTGATCAAGAACTCTTTATCGTGCTCAAAGACATCGACCAACAGCTAGAACAAGAGCCCAAAGTAGTCGCCCTTTTGCAACGCATGGCACGCAATATCTTAAGCAAAGAGGATTACAGCGCGACCATTTTTATTTTTTCTAGCCATTTAGGCACGCCCAACATTCCCAAAGAGCTAGAGATTTACACCCGCATTTTTGATATTCCCTTCCCGGATAAAGCGCAAATTTTAGAAATCATCAACCGCTTTGTACAAGCCAACCACCTAAGCCTAGAACCCCAAGTGGCTAATGAGCTCGCCCTAGATTGCAAGGGTTTAAGGGGCGTGCAGATCGAGCAGATTTTGCGCTTGGCTCTCTATGAGCAGGGGTGCATTGATGCTCAAAGTCGGGATTTTGTGATCAAGGAAAAAGAACAGCGCATTAAAAAGACCAATCTCTTAGAAATGGTGCGCCCCAAAGAGGGCGAGGACTTAGCGCACATGGGCGGGTTAGAAAAGCTCAAGGCTTGGCTCACACAACAAGCCAAGATCATCGCCCATTTGGATTTAGCCATGCAAAAGGGCGTGGATATGCCTAAGGGCGTGTTGGTCGTGGGCGTGCCCGGATGTGGGAAGTCTTTGAGTGCTAAGGCGTGCGCAGGGTTATTTAAGTTGCCCTTAGTGCGCCTAGATGTGGGGCGTTTATTTGGGAAATTTGTCGGGCAGAGTGAGGAGAATATGCGCGCGGCTTTGCAGTTAGCTGAAGCCATTAGCCCCTGTGTGCTCTGGATTGATGAGATTGAAAAAGCCTTTAGTGGTATGGGGGCTAATGAGGGCGCACACGAGGTGAGCAGGCGTTTATTTGGGCATTTTTTTGACTTGGATGGAGGAGAAAAGTAGCATGGTTTTCATCGTAGCCACAGCTAATGACATCACCCGCTTTCCCCCTGAGTTTTTGAGAAAAGGGCGTTTTGATGAACTCTTTTTTGTGGATTTGCCCGGCGTAGCAGAGAGAGAACAGATTTTAAAAATCCATTTACAAAAACGCCACCAAAATCCCCAAAACCTCAATCTAGCCAGTGTTGCTAAGGCGTGTGAGGGCTTTAGCGGGGCGGATTTAGAAAACCTAGTCAAACTCGCCGTGCAAGAGAGCTTTATTGAGAATAAAAGCTTAAGCCTTGACTTCTTGCAAAAAGCCTTAAAAGCCACCACCCCTATCACCAAGACCATGCACGCTAAGATCCACGCCATTAGAATCCAAGCTAAGAAGTTGTGTTTGCAAAATGCGGGCGATGCTGTGTTTAAAGAGGAGGGTGTAAGTGATAGCAAAGCTTGTGATTATAGCACCACTCTAAGAGAAAAAATCCGTCTCAATGTGCGCAATAAATTAGTAAGTGCTTTGGTGCGTTTGGATAAAAATGCCGGCGAGGAATACGATACGGGCGAGATTTCTGATATCTCTACTATGTTAAATCTCGTGCAATCCATTGATAGTTTTTATATCACAGGTAAAGAAGGACCGAAGTTTGAAGAGCCACTAAACCTTGACTACGACAAAGAGGATTAAAGCATGCAACCTACAAAACTTGTTTTAAACCCCCTGCCTAACCCCCTACCCGACTTCACCCCTGAGCAAGCCCACGCTTTTAGCGCAATTCTAGGGCGTTTCTTAGAGGCGCAAGAAAAGGACGGCATGGCGGGCATCGAGGCGCAATTAGCCATAGAGTTGCCCGAAAGTAATGCTAAGGCACTTAGGGAGGAAATAGAGGCAGAAGTTAAAATCTATGAAGATAAACAAAAATCCTTAGAAAAAGCCCTAGAGAATGGGCGCACCAAAGAGCAGTGGTTTGCCAGTGAAATCCACAAAGCCACCAAAAATATGGCAACACAGGAGATAGTGCCCTATCTCAATAGCCTAGACAATGCCATTAAAGAGGCTAACTATAAAATGGCAGAGGCGCTCCTCACTAACGAGGGCGTGATTAGCCAAAACCCTAATTTAGATGGCTTGATTGCTGAACAACAGCATGTGAATCAACATAATCTCAACGCCACTGCGAGAGGTTCAAAATATCGAGCTGAGGTGCTTACACCCGAGGGTGGATACACTAAAAACGGCGTGGATATTGTGGTAAAAGACGCAGAGGGCAAGGTAGTTAGGCGTTACCAGTCTAAATATGGTCAAGATGCCCAAAGCACTAAGGAACTCTTTGAACAGGGCGATTATCGCGGGCAACAAAAATTAGTCCCCAGCGAGCAAAAGGCACAACTAGAGGAACAAGGGCTTAAAGTTACTGACAGAATAGAAGCCCCCGATGGCACGATCAGCCAGCCACTAAGCAAACAAGAAGTTAAAGAGCTCCAAGAAAAAATCCAAAAAGAGGGGAAAATTCCCCAAAAAACTTATAACGACTACCAACTACGGGATTTAGCTAAAAACATCGCTAAAGACGCGGGCAAGGCTGGGGCAATGAGTGCCGGGATTTCTCTAATGATCGATAGCGTTTCTCATCTTTTTTCTAAGGAAAAAATGACCGCACAAAAGGCGCAAGAAATGGCAAAAAGGGCGATTACTAGCGGTGCGGACACAGGTGCCAAAACCGCTATGGCAGCCGCCATTAAGGTCGCCTCTGAAAAAGGGATTTTGCCTAAAGCGTTTGGCTTGAAGAATGTCTTTGTGGCGATAGGCACGCTTGTTGTCGATCATCTCAAGGTGCTTTGGCAATTTGGCAAGGGCGAAATCACCAGCGAGCAGGCGATAGAAAAGTTGCATGAAAACTCTCTATCCACAATTGCGGGCATTGTTTTTGCTGCCGCAGGTGAATATGCGCTTATGGTGATTGGAGCAATCTTTGGGTCTATTGGTATGGCTGTGGGCGGTTTTATAGGCGCAACTTTAGGTTACATGGCAGGCTCGGCGGTAGGACAGAAAATCGCTGAAGCCTCTAAGTCCCTTGTTTCTAGCGTGGTGAGTGGGATCAAAACGGCTATTAGTTTTGTGGGCAATGCGGTTAAATCTGTTGCCAGTGGAATTAAGTCGGTATTTAGCGCAGTGGTGGGGGCGTTTAGTTAAACGGCCCACACAAAAGCATTTGTGTTTTAAACCCCCACCTCAGCCCACTCATCCCGTTTGCCTAAGAAGGCGCGCGCGAGACTTTGTGCGCCCTCTAAGGTGTGGTTAGCTGCCCAGCCACATTGGACTTCATTGCACGCGGGCACCTCTGTGGCTTTAAGCACATCTTGCATGGTTTTTTCCAAGAGTCCTAAAATCTCTTGGTAATTGTCATGGTTTAACACCAACAAATAAAACCCCGTCTGGCAACCCATAGGCGACCAATCCAGCACATAATTAGCGTGGTTGCGAATCAATTCTGCAACCAAGTGCTCCAAAGAGTGCAAACTGGGCATGTCCATGTGCTCTTGGTTGGGCTGTTTGAGGCGCACATCGTATTTGACAATCACATCGCCATGTGCGCCCCTCTTGCGATCGGCTACACGCACATAGGGGGCTTTAACTTTTGTGTGATCTAAATTGAAACTTTCTACATTCATTTTCATGGATTACTCCTTTTAATCTAATTTAACAAAGGCTTGCTCTAAATCCTCTAACAAATCTTGGCCATCCTCAATGCCTACTGAGAGGCGCACCAAGCCATCTCTAATCCCTACAGCCTCGCGCTGTTGCTTAGGGATACTCGCATGGGTCATTAGTGTAGGCACGCCTACCAAACTCTCCACCCCGCCCAAACTCTCGCCCAAGATGAACAATTTCAGGTTTTCCACAAAGGGGATCGCCTCGCTATCGTTTTTGAGGGTGAAAGAGAGCATGCCGCCAAACCCGTGCATTTGCTCTTTAGCCAGCGCGTGGTTGGGGTGGATGGGCAGACCGGGGTAATAGACTCTCTGCACTTTGGGGTGTGCTTGTAGAAACTCAGCCACACTCAGGGCGTTTTTTTTGATGGGCTTCCATGCGTAAGGCTAGGGTTTTAATGCCCCTTTGTAATAACCAACTATCCCAAGGTCCTAACACCCCCCCAATGGCGTTTTGAAAAAAGGCGATCTCTGTGGCTAACTCTTGGCTATTAGTGGTTACAAGCCCAGCGACCACATCGCTATGCCCGCCTAAGTATTTTGTCCCGCTATGCACCACAATATCCGCACCTAGCAACAAGGGATTTTGATAATAGGGGGTCGCAAAGGTGTTATCTACAATGGTGAGTAGCTTATGACCTTTAGCAATGTTAGCGCATTGTTTTAGGTCGGTAATTTTGAGTAGGGGATTGCTGGGGGTTTCTAAGTATAGGGCTTTAGTGTTGGGTTGAATCGCCTTTTCTATTTGAGTGGAGTCGCTGGTGTCTATAATGCTATAAGTGAGCCCGCCCTTAGTGAGCACTTTATCAAAGAGACGGAAAGTCCCCCCATAAATGTCATCGCCCAATAACACATGATCGCCTTGTTGCAAGAGAGAAAAGACTGCATGGATTCCAGCCAGCCCTGAGGCAAAGGCAAAACCCTTCACCCCGCCCTCTAAATCTGCGATGAGTTCCTCGAGGGCAAAGCGGGTAGGGTTGCCTGAGCGCGAGTATTCATAGCCCTTAGGCCGCCCCACTCCCTCTTGGCGGTAGGTGGAAGTTTGGTAAATAGGCACGCTCACCGCCCCAGTTACCTCATCTTCACTAATGCCTCCATGGATGAGTTTTGTTTGCATGCGCATGATTGTCTCCTTTTATAGATAAATACCCTTAGAGAGATAACGATCCGCCATATCAGGGAAGATGGTTAAAACTTGGCTACCCTCTGGGAGGCGTTGCACCTCACGCAGTGCTGCCACAAAAGCCGCCCCACTGGAGCTCCCCACTAATAAGCCGCTTTTCCTAGCTAAATCTCTAGTGCAATCAAAGCCCTCTTTATCTGTAATGGTTTCAAAGCCATCAATCTCTAAGTCTGCAAAAAATGGGGGGATGAACTCTACCCCAATGCCCTCAATCTCATGGGGTCCGGGTTCTCCCCATTTAAAATGGAGCCCTCGGGTTCTACGCCAATCAGGCGCAAAGAGGGGATTTTTTCTTTAAGATATTTAGCCACACCTACAAAGGTGCCCCCACTCCCAATTCCTGCTACAAAGCTGGTAAGCCCTGTGCCTAATTCTTGGAAAATCTCAGGGGCTAGAGTGTGGTAGTAGGTTTGGGGGTTGAGCGGGTTTTCAAATTGCAAGGGCAGGTAGCTATGAGGGATACTTTGGGCTAACTCTTTACTCTTGGCAATCGCGCCCTTAATGCCTTGATTGGTGGGTGTGTTAATCACCTCAGCCCCTAAGGCTTTCATAATTTGTTGTTTTTCTAGGCTAAATTTTTCCGGGACAACAAAAATAGTCTTTAGGTGGTGCTCTAGGGCGACTAAAGCTAGGGCAATGCCCGTATTGCCCGCCGTGGGCTCAATAATGGTTGTTTGAGCGGTAATCTTGCCCGTTTTGAACCCCTCCTCTATGAGATATTGCCCCAAGCGATCCTTAATGCTCCCTCCCGGGTTTAAATACTCCAATTTGGCATAGATCACCGAATCCTTTAAGATAGGGTAATGCGGGCTAGTGAATTTAAAAATCGGGGTAGAGCCTATTATCTGTGTTGTTGTGGTGATGATCATGGTCTCCTCTTATGGGGTGATACTAATCTTAACTGGCTTAAAGAAGGCTTGTATTTTAAAATGGGGTGCATAGATTAATCCACCTTCAAGATCGCCAAAAACGCTTCTTGGGGCAGATGGACCTTGCCTATGGCTTTCATGCGTTTTTTGCCCTCTTTTTGCTTTTCTAAGAGTTTGCGTTTGCGGGTGATGTCGCCCCCATAGCATTTTGCCGTAACATTTTTGCCCACCGATTTGATTGTCTCTCTAGCGATGATCTTGTTACCAATGCTAGCTTGCAAAGCCACTTCAAAAAGTTGGCGCGGGATCAAGGTTTTCATGCTCTCCACTAACGCCTTGCCCTTTTCATAGGCTTTAGAGCGATCCACAATGATAGAGAGCGCATCCACCACTTCATTAGCCACTCGCACATCTAGCTTGACTAATTGCCCCTCTTGATAGCCGATGGGCTCGTAATCAAAGCTGGCATACCCCTTCGTGCAAGATTTGAGCTTATCATAAAAATCCATCACAATTTCATTACTGGGCAAATCATAAGTGAGCATCACGCGGTTTTGATTCAAATACTCCATTTTGTCCTGCACCCCCCGCCTGTTGTTGAGTAAGCCTAGCAAGTTACCTAAGTATTCGCTGGGCGCAATGATGCTCGCCTTGACATAGGGTTCTTTAATGCTAGCAATGGTGTTTTCAGCGGGCAGTTGGCTAGGATTTTGCACGCTGATAATTTGCCCATCTGTCAAATGCACTTCATAGAGCACTGTGGGGGCAGTGGCAATCAAATTTAAATTAAACTCCCGCTCCAAACGCTCTTTAATGACTTCCATGTGCAACAAGCCCAAAAAGCCCACACGGAAACCAAAACCCAAAGCCACGCTGCTTTCTGGCTCAAATTGCAAGGAGGCATCATTGAGTTGTAGTTTTAATAATGCCTCGCGTAATTCCTCAAATTGATCGCTCTCAATGGGGTAAAGCCCAGCAAAGACAAAGGGTTTGGCGGGTTTAAAGCCCTCTATGGGTGTGGGTGTTGGGGTTTTAGCATCCGTGATCGTGTCCCCCACAGCAATATCGGTGAGATTCTTTGAGCCCAAAGACACAATCCCGATCTCCCCGCATTCAATAGAGTTGGTGGGGATTTTATGTAGGGGGTTGGGGTAGTAAAGCCCTAACACTTGGTGGGTCTTGGCACTGCCCATGACTAAAACCTCTTGATTAACACAGAGTCGCCCCTCTTTTAGACGCACAAGTGCTAAAGCCCCTAAATAATTATCAAACCACGAGTCGTAAATCAATGCCTTTGTGGGGGCTTGCTTGTCGCCCTTTGGGGGGGGGATTTTGGTGATGATGGTCTCTAGTAGCTCATTAATGCCTAAGTGGGTCTTAGCACTCACGCAGTTAGCCTCGCTGCAATCTAACCCGATGGTGTCCTCAATATCCTCTTTCACCGCTTCTATCTCAGCACTAGGCAAGTCTATTTTATTGAGCACGGGTAAAATTTCCAAATGGTTATCTAGGGCGATATAGACATTGGCGATGGTTTGGGCTTGCACGCCTTGGCTGGCATCCACGACCAAGAGCGCGCCCTCACACGCATGCAAGGATCGCGACACCTCATAGCTAAAATCCACATGCCCGGGGGTGTCTATGAGATTTAAAATATAGTCCTGCCCTTGATAGCGATAGTTGAGGCGCACAGATTGGGCTTTGATCGTGATCCCCCTCTCTTTTTCAATGTCCATAGTGTCTAAAACTTGGCTGGTCATCTCCCGCCCACTCAAAGCCTTGCAGGCTTGAATCAAGCAATCAGCTAAGGTGCTCTTGCCATGGTCGATGTGGGCGATGATGGAAAAATTGCGGATATGCTGCATACAACCCCTTAAAAGCAGAAATAAACCCAAGACATGTAATAATAGCTTAGTTCTAGCAAAACGGAGCTAAAGATGAAAATTTTTTTTGGATTGCCACTCTTTGCTCTTAAAGCGTGTGTTGGAGCAATACCTGCAAGATTTTTTATACCCCCTAGAGAATTGCGATTTTATTGTGAGCGATCATGTGGTGAAAAACCCCTACAAGGCGACATGTTTAATCGGGTCTGATCCCAATGCCTACATTTTAACCCCCTTTACCCAAGGCGAGCTTTTAGAAAAGCTCCATGCCTTTTATGGCGATCAAGCCCAAACCCAAAGTTTAGAAAGCCGAGTCCAAGCTTTATTGCAAGAATACACCCATAAGCTTTTGGCTTTGATCCAAGATTACCGCCAATAATGCCAACCCCCCTATTTAAGATTTTAGGTGGGGCACTTAAAGGTTTATCCCTCCACCTCCCCCCCAAAGCCACCACCCGCCCCACAAAAGCGATCATCAAGCAATCGGTGTTCAATGTGCTGGGGACTAGTATCCAAAATAGCAGTTTTATTGAGGTTTTTGGGGGCAGTGCGAGCATGGGGCTAGAGGCATTGAGCTTAGGGGCACACCAAGCCCTTTTTTTTGAAAAAGACCCGCTTGTTTTTAAAGTCTTGCAACAAAATATCCAGCTCTGCCAAGCGCGCTTAAACCCCTGCAACGCCCAAAGTTACTTAGGTGATGCCTTCCAACTCTTGCCCATCCACTTAGCCAATTTAGCACATCAAGGCTTGCTGATTCTCTATTTTGATCCCCCCTTTAAGCCCAACCTTTACCCAGCTTGCTGGGAGCTTTTAGAAAAACTTGATTTAACAAGGGCTTTAGAACATGGGGTTTTGATCATCTTAGAGCACCAAAGCAACGAACATATGCCCGCAAACCCCCCAAGCTTTAGTATAATAAAGCAAAGAAAGTTTGGCAGAACCAGCTTGAGTTACTATATTTTTAAAGGAAAATGAATGGCAGATGATGCTAAGGCCCCTAAAAAAAAGCAAGGCGATTTTATTTGTAGTTGTGGGTGCGATCTTGGTGATGCTGATCTTGGTCGGCGTGATCGCGATGTTATTGCTCAATAAGAATGCTGCACCTGAGGACAATAAAAAAAGGCATGACAACCAACAAGGCAAGGCAGATTAGAGAGGCCAGCAAGATCGATGAAAATGGAGGCGGATCGGATTTGATGGTCAAATCCTCCGATTATCTCTCATTAGGGCCTCTCTTCCCCTTAAGCGATCCTTTTGTGGTGAATTTGATCAGCAATAATGGCCGCCGTTACCTTAAAACGAGCATTAGTTTAGAATTGAGCGATCCCAAACTATTACAAGAGATCAAGGCAAAAGAAACGGCGATCAAAGACACCATCATTGAAATTCTATCCTCCAAATCTTATGAGGAGATCATCACGCTTAAGGGTAAAAACAAACTCAAGGAAGAAATTAGGAGCAATATCAATAGCTTTTTGATTGACGGATTCATTAAAAATGTGTTTTTTACCGACTTTGTGATCCAATGATTGGCATTGATCTAGTCAGTATTGAGCGCATCACTAGGAGTGTGGCGCGTTTCAAGCAACACTTTTTGAATCGCTTTTTATCCCCACAAGAACAAGAACTTTTTAGCAAACCTGCCAGTCTAGCAGGAGCTTGGGCGGCTAAGGAGGCATGCGCTAAGGCTTTGGGTGTGGGTATTGGCTCTCAGCTAAGCTTTTTAGACATGCAACTTTCTAAAAATCCTTTGGGCGCGCCCCTCATCACCCTAAGCCCTGCCAAACAAGCCCTATTTAACATAAACAGCCTCCATCTAAGTATCAGCCACGATCGCGGGTTTGCTGTGGCGGTGGTGCTTGTGGTGAAAAGGGCTTAGGGCTCGATTTGGATATAGGTTAGGGTGATATCAAAGTAATATTCTCTATTTTTGATTTCTACCGCTCCCTTGAGGAGGTAAAAGTTGATGTAGTCAGGCGAAGGGCTTGCAAATCTAAACAAGTATTTCTCATTCTTGTTGCCTATATTTGCTGTAAGATTAAAATACCTATATTTTTTTTCTCTATCCTCAATGCTATAGCGTTCTTGCACACAAACCGCCTTTTTAAATACATGTGCCTTGCCCTCTTTAGGGATAGTAAGGGTTTTGCATTCAGCAAAACAACAAAAATCGTGAAAAGATATGCCACCAAAAAGATGGTTCAATGAGATATACTCATCATCAGTTGCACCACGAGTCAATATAGTCTCTCTTAAAATATCCCACCGATTCCACAAAGATACGCCAGCACACAGCCACAATAAAAACGCCAACGCAGATGTTCCAGCCCTTACATACAACACATCCATAATCCCCCGCCTATCCATCTCCAACAATTCCGCATAATCTTGGCGCAGTTGGCGCAAAATAGCCCGCGCGTCCTCTAGGCTAGTGGCGTTAAAAAACTGCTCTTTAAGATCGGCATAAGCTTTAATGTAATCCTTGAACAAGGGGAGAGCTGGGGGCGCGCATTTTAAAATAAGCTCTTTGAGGGCTTGCTGTTGATCTTGATATGCCTTTAATTCCTCATGCTTTTGGGCAATGTGCTCTTGCTGGCGCAAGATCGCCTGCAGACTTTCTTCATCTGCTTCTACCCCAAAACCCCACACAGCGCATAGGCAATCTCTAGGGGCTCTGTGGCATCAATTTCTCTAACTAACATTAACTCTCTCTCATAACCCCTAGAATCGAGCCAACGATCTAAGGTGCGATCCTGGTAATGTTGCAACACATCGAGCACATCAAAATGCACCCCCAATTCCTCTAAAGTCCGCACCCCTGTTCCATCGCAACGGAGCAAAAACTTCGCCTTACGCATACAAACCTCCTACTAAATAGATTAATTTAAGATACACACCTCTTCTTGCAAGATGATCCCAAAAGCGTTAAAAACCCGCTCTTTGGCTAGTGTGATGAGCTCTAGGGCTTCCTCAAAATGCGCCCCCCCTAGATTGACCAAGAAATTAGCATGCACGCTAGAAAAGCCCACGCGCCCCAAATTAAACCCCTTCATCCCCACCGCCTCTAAGAGTCTGCCAGCAAAGTCCCCAGGGGGGTTTTTAAAGCAACTCCCAAAGCTGGGTTTTTTGGGGTGGTAGGTACGCATGCGCTTGCACTCTTGTAAAATGTTTTCTTTAAACCCCTCTTTCTTTTGCAAACGCACCCCAAAGACCACGCCCTCAAATGTGCTAGAGCGATAGGCTAGACCCAGAGCCTTTAAATCTAGCCATGCCCCATTAATGTTGGCTTGCAACACAACATCGCTTATTTGATAAGCTTTCATGCCTGCATTCATCTTAAGCAACCCACCCACACTCCCGGGCAATGCGCTTAAAAAACTCTAGCCCCCCTAAATTATGCGCCTTAAAATAGCTAAAGAGTTTTTGCGCACTCGTTTTTGCCCCCACTTCAATAAAACTCCCCCGATCGTCTATGTAGTCAAAACAACGATCCAACATCGCCAAATTACATGCTTGGGGGGAGACTAAAAGATTATTACCCAAGCCCACCATTTGCACGCCCCCATAATCCTTGCATTCTTTGAGGAGTTGGAGACGCATTTTAGCCCCAATCTTCACGCTGGAATACTGGGAAAAATCTATCTCAAGCATTTAGGAAATGATCTTGGGGATGAGCTTAAAAAGCGTGGTGGTATAATCTAAAAGCATGTTGAGCATCCAAGGCATGGTTAAGATAATCACCGCGATCACGGCGAGGATTTTGGGCACAAAAGAGAGGGTCATCTCGTTAATTTGTGTGGTGGCTTGGAAAATGCTCACCAAGAGCCCGACCACCAAGCCCACCAACAACACGGGCAAGGAGATCATCAAAGTAATCTTATAGGTTTCAATGGCAAGTTTCATCAACTGGGCTTCCATAGCCACCCCCTACATAAATTCTTGCAAACAATTTGCCCGTGCCATCCACGCCTCCAAATTGTCCCAATCTTGATTTTCTAGCAAGTTTTGGGCGTGCTGGAGTTCTGTTAAAGCCAAATTGAGGGCTTCTAGCACACGCTTGCGGTTTTGTTTGAAAACACTACGCCACATAATGGGCGAACTTTTAGACAGACGGCTCATGTCCTTAAACCCCCCAGCGGCTAAAGAGAGGATATTTTGCGGGCTCTCTTGGGAGAGAACGACATTAGCGAGGGCGTAACTGAGCACATGGGGCAAGTGGCTGATTAAAGCGATGTGTTGATCGTGTTCGTGTGCCCCCATTTTCACCATCTGCATGCCAATGGCACTAAAAATATCCTTAGCCCTCTCTAAATGTTCTGGAGCGCAATGCTGGCAATCCACCAAGATCACGATTTTATTTTGATACAAGCCCTTAAGCGCAGCCTTGGGACCATAAAACTCTGTCCCACACATCGGGTGGCTAGCCACCACTTGGGGGCGTAGATGGGGCGGAATGGCTTTAATAATCTCCTCTTTAGCCCCGCCAATCTCAATGATCGTGGTGTGGGGGGCGGGCTTTAAGTTTTGCAACACCTGCACGATCCCATCTAGCGGGATGGCTAAAAAAAAGCACCTCGCAAGCTTGGATACTGGCAAAATCTAGGCATTCCTCCACCAGCCCCAAACTCAAAGCCATTTGGGCGTGCAAGGGGTTACTATCAAAACCTAAAATGCGTTTGATGGGCAACTGGGCGCGCACTTCTTGCAAGGCTAGCCCCATCGAGCCCCCCATCAAGCCTAGCCCAATGATGCCAACCCGCACTAATGACTCACCAAAGCCACATTGAGGACATCTTGGATCGTCTGCACGGCCTTGATCTCCATGTTGTCTTGGACTTCTTGGGGGATGTCTTTGAGGTCTTTTGTGTAATTTTTCTCAGGGATCAAGGCGGTTTTAATGCCCGCCTTAAAGCTGGCAATCAATTTTTCTTTCAACCCGCCGATGGGCAAAACCCGCCCGCTCAAGGTCAGCTCGCCTGTCATTGCCACATCGGCGCGCACTTTTCTATCGCATAAAATAGAGGCGATGCTAGTAGCCATTGTGATCCCCGCACTGGGTCCATCTTTGGGCGTTGCCCCCTCGGGCACATGCAAGTGGATGTCGTAAAGATTGTAAATGCGATTTTCTTTTTCTTTAGTCTTTTTCTTTTTGGGGATCAACACCTCTTCATCTAAGAGGGTTTTCACCACCGAATGGGCGATATAAGCCGATTCTTTCATCACTTCACCCAAAGACCCCGTGAGCTTGAGATTCCCCTTGCCCTTAATTTTAATCGCCTCAATTTTGAGCACATCGCCCCCCACACTCGTCCAAGCCAAACCATTGACAATCCCCACCGCATCTTCTTTGTCAATGGGGTCGATTTCAAAAACAATCTTGTCTAAGAAATCGGGGATATTGGTCGGTTCAATGACAATCTTGCGTTTTCTGCCCCGCTTGCTTTGGGGTTTGTCCTCATTGGCTTGTAAAATCTTTTTAGCGCATTTGCGCATGATCGCAGCAATGGCACGCCTAAGCCCCCTCACCCCGGCTTCTCGGGTGTATTTTTCAATTAAGAGCCTAACCGACTCTAGGCTTAAGACCACTTCACTAGGGCTTAAGGCGTGTTTTTTGAGCTCTTGGGGGATGAGGTAATTAAGCGCAATTTGCTCTTTTTCTTGAGGGGTGTAGCTAGAGACGGCGATAAATTCCATGCGATCCCGCAAGGGAGCGGGGATCGTGGCAATATCATTGGCGGTAGCGATGAAAATGACTTTAGAGAGATCGATATTAAAATTCGTGTAATAATCCCTAAAATTGGTGTTTTGCTCGGGGTCTAAAATCTCGAGTAACGCGCTAGCCGGATCACCCCGCATGCTCTTATCCACCTTGTCAATTTCATCGAGCACCATCACGCAATCCATTTTCTTAGCCTCAATCAAGCCCTGCACGATGCGCCCGGGCATGGAGCCTAGATAGGTGCGCCGATGCCCTCTAAGTTCATTGACATCCTCCAAGCCTCCTAGTGCGATGCGGATTAGTGGGCGCTCCATTGCCCGAGCAATGGAGTTAGCTAGGCTGGTCTTACCCACCCCCGGAGGTCCATAAAAGCATAAAATCGTGCCCTTACTCTCTTTGCTCTCTTGCTGGCGTAAGCGCAAAAGCTCCATCGTGGCGAAGTATTCTACAATGCGCTCTTTTGGCTTCTCTAGGCTATAGTGATCCAAGTCTAGCTGTTTTTCAACATCTTTAATGGAGAGTTTCTTTTGGCTGTATTGCCCAAAGGGAATATCTAAGACCCATTCGATGTAATTTTGCAAAATCCCCACATCCGAGCTATCTTGATGGATTCGGCTCAAACGATCAATCTGTTTTTTGATCTCTTTGTGGATTTCTTTGGTGATGAAGGGTTCGATCTCTTGGAGTTTTTTGGTGTATTCTTGGATTTCCTCATCGCGTTGCTTGTCAATCCCTAGCTCTTTTTGAATCTGCTTGAGCTGTTCTTTTAAAAAATACTCCTTATTGACCTGCTCCATTTTGCTATGGACCTTGCTCTTGATCTCTTTTTGGAGCTTTTGGGTTTTGATCTCCTCCATCACCAAATCGATGAGGTCTAAGAGTCTCTCTTCGGTGTTGTCATTAGCAAAGAGCTTATAGGACTGATCTTTTTTGAGGCGCAAGGCAGAGGCGACCAAATCCACAATGCGGTTAGGATCGCTATTATCATCTACTGCCTTCAACAAATCGGGGGGAAAAAATTGGCTGATATTGGCAAGGTTGGCGACCTTTTCTTTTAAAATCTCAATGATGGCGTTGATCTTGTCGGTGTCGTATTCGCGGTAGGTGATCACATCGACCATTGCTTCTAGGGGGTCATGTGATTCGATGGCGAGCACCTTGCCCTTACAAATGCCTTGAAACAAGATTTTCATGCGATTATCGGGCAGAACAACCTTACGCACAATCGAGCCAATCACGCCCACATCGTAAAATTTATCCTCCCCCACCCGATCGCCATTTTTAGCACAACTCACAAAAATTAAGTCGTTTTTCTCTTTACTCGCCTTGTTAGCCGCCTTGATATTGGCTTCGCTGTTGATAAAAATAGGCGCGATCATGAACGGATACATGAAAGCTTCTTCTTCCACGATTACGGGCACAATACTTGGGAACTTTTCTGTCATCTTGATCCTTACCAGTTAAACATTGCTACATACCAAGGCATGTGAGACTTCTTGGGATTTGTTTCTTTTTCTAAGACCTCATCGACCCGTCCCAAATAACGCTTCACCCCTTCTTTTTGGTGGCGTTTTTTATAGACATTGGCGATCGCCCGGTTGAGCTCATTTTGCCCCAAGATGAATTTGACTTGCATATACTCCACTTGATCGATAAAACGGCTATGAGGATATTTATCTACAAATTCATTGAGCATGCCGATGGTGTTAGACATGAACTCTTGGTCTTTGCTGTGGTTTTTAAAGGCATAGTAGCGCGACTGGAGCTTTAAAAACTTGAGGTAGTCAATATTTTCTGGGTTACCAAAGCGTTTGATGTATTCATCAAAATAATACTCTGCTAACACAAACTCTTTCTTTTTCAAATGCGCCTGCCCTAAAGCCAACATCGCCACAGGCACTAAGGGCGAATTGATATGTTCGCTTTGCAAAGAAGAATAATAATTGTCCGCTGTTTCTAAATTCATAAACAAAATTTCGCGGAAAATTGCTTGATACCAAAAAATCGCCGGGCGGTTATAAATCGCATCTTTTTTCTTATTCGTGCACCCTAGAAACAATACCACACATGCTAAACTAAACCAAAAGACACGCATCATTCTCCTTAATTGCTGTAAAAAGCCCATTATACCAAAAATCCGCCCCCATGATACTACATTGATTTTTGCTATTAGATTGTGGTAAAATCGGTTTAGATTATTGCGAACTACTTTCAAGGGCTGGAATGCTTTTTAGTGTAAAATCCCCTATTCTAGGGTTTGAGGATGTAACCCATATGGATTTGGAGAAAATTGATGCCGTCTTTATGCGCCTACGCAACGCCGATTCCCCCACGCCTACCTTTACCCTAGTCAATCCCTTTGCCTTGCGTGCCTATGAATTTGAGATTCCCATTGCCCTGCAAGTCTTGCTTAACCTAGACAAGGCAGAAAATATTTTAATTGCCAATATCATGGTGATCCAAAACCCCTTAAAAGAATCGACCATTAATTTTTTAGCCCCCCTAGTCTTTAACTTTGACGATCAACTGATGGCGCAAGTGATTTTAGATAATGCCAAATACCCCGAGTACCAAATCTCTGAAAAAAATCGCTAACTTTTACCAAACCCCACAGGAGAGCCAGTGAGGAATTTAATCGTGGTGGGCTATGGGCGCATGGCGCAAGCCCTTTTAAAAGGTTTGGCGCAAAATACCTCTAGGCTAGAAAATTACCAACTCCAAATCACGGGCAGAAACCCCGAAAAAATCCTGCCCTTTTTTGCAAAGCTTGCCCATTGAGGTGGAGATTCTCCCCCCACATGGCAAAAAAAATAGAGGTGCAAAATAGTATCGTGTTGCTAGCCATTAAACCCTATGGACTCAAAAGCCTAAGATATGAGGGCGGGGCGCACATGGTGATTAGCCTTTTGGCGGGGGTGGGTGTGCCCAGTTTGCAAGCCCATGTGCAAAGCGCGCATTATGTGCGGTGCATGCCCAATATGGCTGCTGCCCATGCCCTCTCAGCAACCACGATGTATGCGCCCAGCACCCAAAAAGACGAGGCACGGATAATTTTAGAATGTTTGGGGCAGGTCGTGGAGGTGGAGAGCGAAGCTCTCTTAGATGCTTCTTTGGCGACTAATGGGAGTGTTTTAGCCTTCTTGGGTATGGGGGCTCAGGGCTTGATTAGTGCTGGCGTGTGTGCGGGTTTGAGTCAAGAGCAAGCCTCTAAACTGGTGGCGCAAAGTTTTACTGGCTTTGCTAAACTTTTAGAAACTGCAAGCCCCCAAGAGATCATCGATTCCATTTGCACCCCCGGGGGCGCGACCATCGCTGGGATCAGTGTATTAGAACAAAAGGCCTTTAAGGGGATTTTAATGCAGGCATGCCAAGCGACCATTGAGAAAGGGCGCACCCCGTCTAATTAATTTTTGGGAGAGAACATGGATCATCGGCTTTTTACTTTTGCAGGTTTTATCAGCACCGATCATAATTTTATCATCGGGTTTTACACGGTCGTGTGCGCGCTTTTTACCCTAGTGATTAGCAAAATGGCGGTTAAAAAGTTGCAAATGGTGCCCTTTGGGTTGCAAAACATCTATGAAGCCACCATTGAAGGGATTTTATATGTGGCTAAAGATGTGATCGGGGAGGAGTTAGCCCGTAAATACTTCCCTCTAGCGGGCACCATTGCCCTCTTTGTCTTTTATTGCAACATGATTGGCATTATCCCCGGCTTTGAAGCCCCTACAGCCAATTGGAGCTTTACGCTCGTGCTCGCCCTCATTGTCTTTTTTTACTACCACTTTGAGGGGATTCGCACCCAAGGGGTGATCCAATACTTTAGCCACTTTTTGGGTCCGGTTAAGTGGTTGATTCCGATCATGCTCCCTGTGGAAATTGTTTCCCACTTTTCACGCATCATCTCGCTTTCTTTCCGTCTCTTTGGCAATATCAAGGGCGATGACATGTTTTTGCTCATCATGCTCTTGCTCGTGCCATGGGCTATCCCCATTGCGCCCTTCATGGTGCTTTTCTTCATGGGTATTTTGCAAGCCTTTGTGTTCATGATCTTAACCTATGTCTATCTAGCCGGTGCGGTTTTAGTCGATGCGGATCACTAGAATTTAAGCTATGAAAAAAGAAACGATCATTTCACTTTTGGATTTCTTTGCTGGGTTGTTTGTGGGAATCGCTCTAGCTTGTGGCATCCTGTGCTTTTTTATGTTTAAAGAATTTGGTTTAATGGTGGCGATCTTTTTCTCTCTTTTTGTCTTTGGGCTCTTTAGCTTCTTTGCCATTATGGCAAAATCCATGTCTGCCTTACTCAAAGAGAGTCCCCAAAAGCGTATTTGAGTAGCCTAGAAACCTATTGGATCACCCCCCAACTTAGTAGCGATCCCCAAATTTTCCAAGCCACTTTGCAGGCTACCTTGCAGGCACACACCATCCACAAAGCCGCTTTGAGGGGGGCTAACTTCTCTGCACAACTCTTAGATTTATTTGCCAGAACCTGCCATGCCCACCACACCACCAGTTTTTTAAACCTCCCCACTTTAAAACTCAGTGTCCAAAAGGCTTTAGAACATGGTTTTCAAGGCGTGCATGTCAAGGGCGCACAAATTTTAGAGATTCCCACAATCCCGCCTCCCTTGCAAATTTTTTACAGCGCACACAACGCTAGGGAGGTGTTGCAAGCCTTAGATTTGGGGGCGCATTTTTGCACCATCAGCCCCATTTGCGCCACGCCTAACAAACCCCCGCCCCTAGGGCTAGACTATTTGGACCAATTCCCTCAAGAGGTCAAAGCCCGCCTTTTTGCACTAGGGGGCATGGGTTATGAGCTCGCCAGTCTTTTAGAAAAGAAGGGCTTAAAGGGCTTTGCGGGCATACGCTGTTTTGCGCCAAATGTTGCTTTTTTACAAACCCACACGCCCACAAGGACCTAAAAGGTAGTAGATCAAAGGCGGACTCTGTTGATCATGTTATACTAAATGCTATGCAAATATTTAAGGAGAATTTATGGAATGGCATCAGGTCTATGCCCCCTTGCTGGATAATATTTGGCTGAGCGCGCTAGTGGCGCTCTTACCCATTGTGCTTTTTTTTATGTCCTTGATTGTCTTCAAACTCAAAGGACATGTTGCGGCATTTTTGAGTGTCGCCCTTTCGGTGTTGATTGCTGTAGGGGTTTATAAAATGCCTATGGGCATGGTGGGGGCTAGCTTTGTCTATGGCTTTTTATACGGGCTTTGGCCCATTGCATGGATCATCATCGCAGCGATTTTTCTCTATAAACTCTCTGTCAAATCCGGCTACTTTGAGATTCTCAAAGAGAGCGTGCAATCCATTACTCCCGATCACCGCATTTTAGTGATCCTCATTGGGTTTTGTTTTGGCTCGTTTTTAGAGGGAGCCATTGGCTTTGGCGGGCCGGTAGCCATCACGGCGGCTATTTTGGTCGGTCTGGGCTTAAGACCCCTCTATGCGGCTGGGCTGTGTTTGATTGCCAACACCGCACCAGTCGCCTTTGGGGCGGTGGGTATCCCCATCACCGCCATGGCTGGGGCTGTGGGCGTGAGCGCGCTAGCCATTAGTGCGATGGCAGGCAAAATCTTATTTTTTGTCAGCTTGCTTGTGCCCTTTTTTATTGTGTTTTTGATGGATGGGGTGCGTGGGATCAAAGAAACTTTTCCAGCGGTGTTTGTGGCTGCCTTTAGCTTTGCCCTCGCTCAATATCTAAGCTCAAACTATCTGGGTCCAGAACTGCCCGGGATTCTCTCTGCCATTGTGTCCCTAGTGGTCACAGCAATCTTTTTGAAATTTTGGCAACCCAAGCATATTTTTAGGAGCGACGGGCAGGAGGTGCAACCCACCCACCAAAAACACCATATCTGTAAGGTTTTTGTGGCGTGGGCACCCTTTATCATTTTGATCATCACCATTGTGATTTGGACTCAGCCTTGGTTTAAAGCCTTGTTTGCTAAGGGTGGGGCGTTGGCTTTCTCTAATTTTTATTTTGAATTTGAGAGCATTAGCCAAAAAATCTTTAAAAGCGCGCCTTTCGTGGTGGAGGGCAAGAGCGCGACGATCCCGGTGATCTTTAAATTGCCCTTGATTAACACTGTGGGGACTTCTATTTTTGTCGCTGCAATTTTGAGTGTTTTTGTGCTCCGTGTCAAATCTAAGGAGGCAGCTAGCGTATTTGTAGAAACCCTTAAAGAAATGCGCTACCCCATTTTAACCATTGGATTAGTCCTAAGCTTTGCCTTTGTGTCCAATTACAGCGGAATCTCGGCGACTATGGCTTTAGCTCTCACCCACACAGGCAAAGCCTTTACTTTCTTTTCGCCCATCATTGGCTGGATTGGCGTGTTCCTTACCGGGAGTGATACCAGTTCTAACCTGCTCTTTGGATCGCTCCAACAGCTCACAGCGGGCAATTTAAAAATCCCCGAAGTGCTCACGCTCACGGCTAATACCGTGGGGGGGACTTTAGGCAAGATGATCAGCCCACAGAGTATCGCCATTGCTTGCGCAGCGGTGGGCTTGAGTGGCAAAGAGTCCGATCTGTTCAAATTCACGGTGAAGTATTCTGTGATCTTTGTGATCCTCATGGGGCTTGCTATAACAGCTATTGCCTATGGTTTCCCCCAAATTGTGCCGGTAGCGTAGAGGGCTTTTTCTTAATAAAGGATTTTTCATACACGCGTAAGAGCACAATAAAAAAAGGCGGTGATGGTGGGGCCCACTGCGATCCCCCAAAACCCAAATTTGCTAATGCCTGCCAAGATGGCAAAAAAAGATCAAAATCTCATTGATTTTGAGCGAGATTTTCAACACTCTCTCTTTAATCACCCCAATTAAAAGGGGTTTAATCACGCTATCAATCAAGCCCCCAATAAGGATAATGGAGTAAAGAGCGGTGATGAGCGCATGCGTGCTCTGCCCCAAATACATCTCATACAACGAGACGGGCACCCACACCAAAGCCCCACCCACAATGGGGATGAGCGAGGCTAGTCCGTATAAAATGCCTAAAGAGAGCCAATCAAGCCCAAAGATAATCATTAAGACTCCAAAGGCAAAGCCTTGTAAAAGCACATTGATAATGGAGGTTAAGAGCACCACGCGTAAAATGCCTGCCACTTCTCTAAAAATGCCCCTACTTTGGATTTTTTCAAAGGGCAAAACCTCTAAGATGTATTGGTAAAAAGTCTGCCCGTAAAAAAAGCACAAGAACAAGAACACCAACACCATCACCGTATCACTAGCAAATTTTAAACTATATTTGCCAATATCACTACTAAATTGCAAAACATAGGACATGATCGAACGGGCAGAAATATTGGTGAAGATTTTATGGGCGTATTCGCTAAGGGCGGGGAAACTCTCCAAACGCACCAGCAAATCGGCTTTAAATTTTTCCACAAAGAAAGAAACCCGTTCCAAATTCAAATGCATGATAAAATCCGCACTCTTATAAACCAAGAAATACACGGGGATAACAAGGCAACTCAGCAACGCCAGCACGCAGAGCAGGGAGCTTAATAAATTATTCATGTGCCGATCAAAAAAATTCTTTGAGCCAAAACACAGTTACACAGAGCAGACCGGCGATGAGTAAATCCATCAAAAAATCTTCATACAGATAGACCATCCAATAAAAGGCAATGCTAAAGAGTAGCCAGAAAAAATACACCGGTCGCACAGGAGTCCTAGATTTTTTCTATATAATATCTAAACTAGACAAAGGAGAGCGATGATTTTCCATAAATATTGTGCCAGTGGGAATGATTTTTTGATCGCCCACCATTTTACCAAGCAGGATCGATCCAACTTGGCTAAGGAGCTTTGTAATCGCCATTCTGGTTTTGGGGCAGATGGTTTGGTGATTTTATTGCCCCATGCCCAACATGCCTATGAATGGGATTTTTATAATGCCGATGGGAGCGTGGCTAGCATGTGTGGGAATGCGAGTCGGTGCGTGGCGTTTTATGCCTACATGCAGGGTTTAGCCCCCTTGCAACACTCTTTTATCAGCAGTTCTAAAGCCATTAGCGTAGAAATCCAAGAATTACAAGGGCAACAAGCCTTGGTGCAAAGCAATTTGGGGCATTATACATGGCTTCAGAGCTTGGAGCTAGAGGGGCAAGCTTGGCATTTAATCGATACGGGCGTGCCCCACTTGGTGCATTTTGTGGATCACCCTAGCCAAATCCCCACGCACAAGACCCCTCAGATGCAAGATTTACGCACGCGTTTTAATGCCAATGTCAATTTTGCCTATATCCAAGATTCCCATACAATCAAACTCGCCACCTATGAAAGGGGCGTTGAGGACATCACTCTAGCATGCGGGACGGGCATGGCAGCGGTGTTTATTGCCGCCCATCTCAAGCATCACACTTTGGATCAAGCCGTGTTGATCCCCCCCAGTGGGCAACATTTATCCTTGCATGTGTGCCATGACGAAATTTATTTTAAAGGCTGGGTGCAATTTGTTGGGGTGGTGTATCCATACCGCTAATGTCTTGTGTGTCCTGCTCTTTTTGTGTTAGAATGTGTTTGTCAAATCATCAAAAGAGTGATCATGCATGCAAGGGTCTTGTTGGGGATTTTAGGTGTTTTGGTGCTGGTGTTTGTGGGTTGCTCTTCTGTGATTGCCGCTAGAGTGCCTATGTTCCAATACACGATGCATTTTAATGCGAGTGATTTTGATGTGGGTCCTGTTGTTAGCGCACAGATACGCTATGATGCCTCCGATCCGCATGTTTATGAATTATTGCTTAACAAAGCCATTGTAGCAAACAAATGCGACACCATTTTATTACCCCGCTATGAGGTGATTGGCAAAACCTTTGGGAGGGATATTTTACGCCTCACGGGCAGGTGTGCTATTTACAAAGAAAAATAATGCCAGAATACTTCTTGCTAGGCGTTTGTGGGCATGTCGATCATGGCAAAAGTGCACTGATCAAAGCCCTTACAGGTTTTGAGGGGGATACCAGCGTGCATGAAAAGGAGCGTGGAATCACCATTGATCTAAGCTTTAGTGCGCTGAAAAGTGCGACCAGAACTTTGGGGTTTGTTGATGTGCCCGGACATCAAGATTTGGTGTTTAAAATGGTGGGGGGGAGTTTTGGGCTCGATGTGGGCTTATTGGTGGTCGATGCTCATGAGGGACTCAAAGCCCAAAGCCTAGAACATGCCTGTATCCTCTCTTTTTTAAAGATTCCATGCGTGGTGGTTTTAAGCAAGGCAGATAAATGCCCAGATTTGGAGGCACAAAAACAAAATATCCAAGCCAGCCTTAAGCCCTACCAATTAACTATCTTAGCCCTTTTGGCATGCAGTATTTACGATCCACAGAGTTTAGAGGGTCTGAAAAATTTTTTTATTGCATTATCCCTTTTGCAAAAGAAAACAAGGCAACGATTTAGATCATCTCTTTAGACTCTACATCGATCGGGTTTTTGTCTTGCCCGGGCGGGGCGTGGCGGTGAGCGGGAGTGTTTTAGGCGGATCAATTAAAGAACATGACAAAGTGTGGATCGCCCCTTTAAATCGAGTCGTGGGGGTTAAGAGCCTGCACCAACATGCCCAAGAAATCCAAGAAGCCCACCAGCACCAGCGCGTAGCCTTGCAATTACAAGGGGTGCGATCTGAGGAACTCAAAATGGGCATGCTTGTAAGCACAAAGGGTTACTTGCGTGGCTTTGATTGTGTGGATGTCAAGCTTTTAAAAGCCCCCCAAGCCTTAGAAATCCAGCACAACCAACGCATCAGCCTGCAAATGGGCATGCTCAAAGTCCAAGCAAAGGTCTTGATTTTGCAATACCCTTATGCGACTTTGGTGCTTGATCAAGCTATCTTCGCTTGTTTTGGCGATGTGGGGATTGTGAGCCTGCAACAACGCATTTGGGGGGCTGCCCTAATTCTCAACCCCATCACGGATTTACTCAAAAAACCCATTAAACTTGACTTGCTCAAAGCCCTCGATCGCCAAGATTTAATCCAAGCCTTTAGCATTCTCACCCAAGCGCATAAAAAAGGCTTTGGTCTGCTCTCTAGCTTGCAAAGATTTGCACTCAAACCCCCCAAAGCCCTAGAGATTGCCCACCAAGTTAGCGGGGTGGTTGTGGATTGCCAAGAATATGTGCTCTACCCACAAAGCACTTTAAAAAGCGTAACGCACACCATTGCCAGCATTTATCAAAACAACCCCCAAGCCTTGTTGAGTGCCAAAAGTTTAGCCCACAAACACAGCTATATTAGCCCCCACCTAGCTGCCCTTGCTTTCCAAACCCTCCAAGATCAGGGCAAGATTGAGGAGCAAAAAGGGCTATGGGTGCAAAAAGGGTTGATCTTAGAAAAGGTGCAAGAAAAACTTCAAGATAAGCTTTATGCCCTCCTCAAACAAGGGCAATTTGCCCCTAAAGCCCCCTATAATCTTTATGATATCCTCGATGTGGATCGCCAAGTGGGCGATCGGGCTTTAAAAGCCCTCTGCCAAGCTAAAAAGGTGGTGCGCTTGAGTCATAATGTCTTTGTGGAGAGCCAAGCTTTGCAACAAGTGCTGGATTTGATCTTAAAATTGCTCCAAGAATACCCCAGCCTAGATATCCAACTCCTAAAAACCCATCTGCCCCTCTCGCGCAAATTCCTAATCGCCTACTTGGAGTATTTAGACAGCTTAGGGAAAACCACCAACCTAGAGGGCAAACGCTTTTTAAAGAAGAATATTTAAAATATTTTTAGTTTGGACAAGATTTATCCGGGCGTGATCGCTAGAAAAGCCAGCCTTGCTTTTTTAGAATTTGGATTGTGTCTGTGCAATGAGCCATTTTAAGCAATCTAAATCACTCCACACCCATACAGTCCTGAATAAATTTCTCATAACTGCCTAAAGGTCTAATATCAATAGAATAAACTCCCTCTTGAATTTTTTCTACCATAACACAATCAAAACCCAAAACCTCCATTCTTTCATACGTAGCTAGCTCCCCTTCTTGCAATCTCAAGGCTGTTTTTAAAAGCCAATTAGCTAAGGCATCGTTAGGATTACTCATGAGCGCTTTGCTATTATCTTGGCAGAGTTTTGCACATAAACTTTCCCCAAGTGGAGTTCTCAAATCAAAGGGCGTATCTCTTGGCGGGAAAAAATATGGGGCTAATTGATGGATTTGTGCAGGTACAGAAATATACACTTCGCCGTATTTTCTTGCTCTACCCCCTGCGTTCCATTGGTTTAATCCGCTATGTTCGGGCACGGCGTGGGTTTTTGGGCTATACAGAGGCAAGATCACATAATCACGCCCGGCAATTTTGGGCGTTGTGGTATTCCCCCACAGGTGGTTTTGGAGTGAAAGGAGTAAATCAAAAGGGTTATCCAAAATTTGGACCTGAATACTGGGGCAATTAGGGGGAATATAAAATTTTCTTTGTAAAACACTTTTTGAATAGTTAAAGTGATATTCATTGCACCCATCGCTAAATCTTAGACTTTTTGGGGTGCTATGGATATTTCCAATCTGATTTATATCGATCGGCGCATAATCTGTTTCAAAAAACATGAGTTTGTTATGATCTCTGACGATGATGTGATAACACGCGTTTTTGATCCCGTATAAATCTTTGGCGAGTTGGATGCGTTCATTACGCAAATGAGCCAATTTATGCGCTAGCTCAATAGGGCTTTGAGCTCCTCTTAAGATGTGAGAGCTTTTGTTAAATTCTGCAATTTTTTCAATCTTAGCGTTTGCATGACAGGTAAAAGTTTTAAGCCCAATGCCAAAATTTTCTATTTTGGCATCAAAGGCAGTATCCGATCGACTCAAGTTTTGGGCGTTAAAGCAAGCGCAAAAGAGATTTTCCATCACACGGTAATGCAAAAATGGTGTTTCACTTTCGCTAAATAACTTGGACAAGCTGGTTATCACATGCAAGGAATCCACATAGCTTAAGCTTCTTTGTCGGTCTTGAAAAAAGAAGATGCTCATACCAAAACCTTTAAAATCTCTTTGGCGATTTTGCGCACTAGGGGCATGGTGATCGAATTGCCCGCTTGCATGTAGAGCTTGGAATTAGGCAGACAAGGGAGCTTGAAACTCTTGGGGTAGCCTTGAAAATTAAAACATTCTCTAGGGGTTAGTTTGCGGATACCAAAACGATCCTTGATAAGGGGCACATTATGCCCACCCGTGCCCATATTTGCCGTGAGCGTGGGACAGAGATTAGATTTATTCTGCCGCACATACACACGGCGCAGTTGGTAAATCGTGTCTTCTTTTATCACCTCTTCAAAAAGCCATGTATAATAAGGACTCTTAGGGGTGTAGTAAAAAATGGGGTCTTGTTGGAGGTTTTGCAAACACGCATGGATATTGCGATTCGGCTTAACAGGCTTGGGAAAAGTAAAATTTTGGTGATTTTCAACTTGCCTAATATCAAAAGCAACAATAAAAAGCCGCTCCCTATTTTGGGGGATATTGGCATGTGTAGCGGAGTTTAACACCGCACTATAAATCACATAGCCCAAATCGCTCAAAGTATTACAAATCACTTCAAAGGTGCGCCCTCTGTCATGGGTTTTTAAGTTCTTGACATTTTCTAAGAAAAGCACTTTGGGGCGGTGTTTATGCGCAATCTTGGCGATCTCAAAAAAGAGAGTCCCCCTCGTGTCTTCAAAGCCCCTTTGATAGCCTGCAATGCTAAAAGCTTGGCATGGAAACCCAGCACATAAGATGTCAAAGGGTGGGATTTGTGTTTGGATTCTAGGGTCTGTGATGTCGCCAAAAAGTGGGGTTTTAGGAAAATTAAGCGCATAGGTTTTTTGAGCGTCTTGATTGATTTCGCTCGCAAAGACACAATGCGCCAAATCCTTAAACGCGGCATGAAACCCCCCCACGCCCGCAAAGAGATCGATAAACTTAAGCAAGAGATACCCTATTTCTGAGTTAAGATAGAAAGATATTCTAATACAACAAACTTAAATCTGTGGGTCTTGCTTTAGTCCTAAAATACGCAACAGGCTACGCTATAATACCTCTTTTACAAGGAGTCCTTATGTCTTACAAAAGCAGAGTTAAAAATCTCATTGCCGAGTTAGAAAAAGATTTATATGAGCGTGAGGAATGCGTGCGCTTGGTGTTGCTCGCCATGTTTGCAGGAAAAGCGATTTTCTTGTATGGACCGCCCGGCACAGCTAAATCGATGATCGCTAGAAAAGTCAGCCTTGCTTTTGGCGAGCCTAAAGATTTCTTTAGTGCGCTCATGCACCGCTTTTCCACCCCAGAGGATATTTTTGGTCCCATTGACATCGGGTAACTCAAGCAAAACCGCCTAGTCAGAAACACTAAGGGCTACTTACCCACCGCTAGCTTTGCCTTTTTAGATGAAATTTTTTAAAGAGGGAGATACACTGGTTATTTTTGAAATTTTACGCTAAACTGCCAAAATGCTTAACAAGAACGAAGTCAAAACATTAAAAGAGATAGAATCTAAGTATTATTTACAACCTGTCTTAGAGCTGATTAATAAGGATATAGACTCCACAGGAATAACATGGTTTGGCATTTTTGATCGTCTCTACCACTATATGATAGAGTCTAGGTCTGCTGTGAATGCCTTGATTGAGAAGCGCGTTAGCAACAAAGAGATTAAAGACGCTAACCAGGCTAGAAAGAGTATTGCCGGGAATGCTTTTTCAAGTCTGATCATTTATACTTTTCTCAAGAATAAAATAGAGGGAGCGATTGCACCCCATATTTTTATCAGCGCAAAGTCCAAACAAGTTCCCCATTTTAAAGAGTTGTTTCAAATCAAAATAGGAGAGGAGACGCAAAAACCCGATGTGGATTTAGTGGTTTATAGCCTTGATTCTGCGCTTAAGTTGAAAAATTGCCTCATTTTGTCCCTCAAGACTTCTTTGCGTGAAAGAGCGGCGCAGACATACAAATGGAAGCTCTTAATGGAGATCGCCAACTCAGATTCTAAGCTAAAAGAAAAGTATGATATTGTGTATAAACCTCCCATTATGCCCTTAGTGTGCTTTGCAACCATCAACTTTTATAATGAAATTGATCGCCCCCAGCAAAGAGGCATGTTTAAGTTTTTTGATTGCGCTTTTATTGGCAAGCCTATTTATGATAGAGATTTTATTAAACCTTTAAGCTATCTCATGACATACATTAAAGAGCAACTATGATCGCGAGCGTCTATAATCAAAAATACGATTTTCTAGGGCAGAGTTATGCCTCTTTTTATCCTAATTTGCATAAATACCCAGCAACAATGTTGCCCCAAATTGGTTTAGAATTACTCCAAGAATTTGGAGCGCAGAAAACAAACTTGCTCGATCCTTATTGTGGGAGCGGGAGTAGTTTTGTCAGTGCTTTAGAGTATGGGATTAAGGACCTAAGCGGTTTTGATCTCAATCCTTTAGCCATTCTTATTAGTAGGGCGAAATTGAGCCATATAAACAAGACAGAACTTTTGGACAAAAAAGAACACTTATTGGAATCAATGACACAGAGTTGTAAAGTTAAAGATGCTCCCATCACAAACGCCCATTTTTGGATAGAGGAGCGAGCGCAACAAGATTTAAGCAACATTTTTTATCATATTAGTCGGGTGCAAAGCGAAGCCAAAACTCTTTTTTTGCTAGCCTTTAGTGAAACCTTAAGGGAAGTGAGCTATACGCGCAACAATGAGTTTAAACTTTTTAGAATGAAAGAGTACCAAAACTACAAGCCTAATACCTATGAAGTTTTTTGCCAAAAGATAGAAACCATTACTAAGCATTACTTACATTTTTACCAACACCACACAAAAAATATCACTTTTGATCTGCGTCATTCTAGTTTTCAGGCAAGCCAGCGGACTTTTGATACTCTGCTCACTAGCCCGCCCTATGGAGATTCTAAAACCACTGTGGCTTATGGGCAATTTAGTGCCTTTATTAACGAGTGGTTGGGTTTTAAGGACGCGCGGAAATTAGATTCCCGACTCTTAGGGGGTTTAAGAGCCAAGAGGCTTTACACAAAGGGGAACGTTGGGAATGCGATCCAAGAGATCGCAAGGTTGGATGTAAAGCGGGCTTTAGAAGTTTCAAGTTTTTTATGATGACCTAGAGCGTAGCATTCAAAATTATTGTACCTTCCTTAGCCCATAAGGCTTTGATCTTTTTTGTGGTGGGGAATCGGCGTGTTAAAGATTTTGTGTTGCCCACAGATGATTTTATTGCAAAAGTGTTGTGTGCGTGTGGGTGCAAACACTTGAGCACACTTGAGCGCAAAATTTCTAATAAATCCATGCCCCTTAAAAATTCGCCCACCAACCGCACTGGACTTAAGAGCAAAACAATGGATACGGAGAGAATTGTTGTGTGTCAGAAAAAGTAAAAGGCGTTAGGGAGTTTAGAACTAGAGCATGGAGGTCAAAAAAGACAACAAGGGCAAAAGGGCTTTTCTTTGCAGGGGGCTAACCCCACGCGTTTAAATCTTGCCCAAATCCTCGCCCTCTTTGCCCAGATCAAAAACAACAAAGCCTTAATGCAAATTTGCGATCTGCTGGGGCGGATGAAAGAAATGCAGCAAGAAATGATTAAAGAGATGATCAAGGAGCTTAAAAGCTATTCTTACACAGAACGCCACCCTACTAGGGATTATAAAGAGGAGATTTGTGGGATTCATCTGAGTAATGATTTAGAAAATCTGATCCCCCAAGAGTTAGCCTTGCTCGATGACCCTGATTTGGAGGTGTTGTTTTACCTGAAATTTACAGAAAAACGCCTCTTTTGTTTTGAAAAGCAGGGCTATATAGACCACCATTTGGAGGGGGTAGAGGAGGTGGAGGTAGAAGTAGAAAAGGAACAGGAAAAAGAGGGGGAAAAAGGACCTATCATTATTTGCGTAGATACTAGCGGGTCGATGAGTGGCACGCCCGAACTCATTGCTAAAGCTCTCACACTTTTTTTAGCCTCCCATGCCAAAAAGAGCAAACGATCTTGTTTTTTGATTAATTTTAGCTCCCAAACGAGCGCGATGGATTTAAGCAAGGGCGGGGGCTTTGCTAGGCTCAATGAGTTTTTAACCATGAGTTTTGGGGGCGGGACAGATGTCGGGCTTGCCTTAAAAGAGGGCTTAAGAGCGATGCAGGAGCAAAATTATAAAAAGGCAGATTTGTTAGTGATCTCAGATGGGGACTTTGGTGGGCTTGATTCAAACTTAGAGCAACAAATGCGCCAAAAACGCCAAGATAAAAACCGCTTTTACTTGCTCGATGTCAATGGCAACTCGGGAGCAAAACACGCCTTTGACAAACACTGGGTTTATGACAGCCGCAGCCAAAATATCCGCGTGCTGTGTGAGCTCAGTAACGATTTGGGGGCGTGATCGATCCCATTTGTGTGAAGCCCTTAAGTTAATTTTGGCTATAGTCATGAGTTGCATGGGCGGTGGTTGCTTTGAGTTAGATCAAAGAGGAAAGTCCGAGCTACCTAAGACAAGATTCCATTTAACGGATGGCTAGCGTAAGCTAAGGGAAAGTGCCACAGAAAATAACCGCTCCTTGAGAGTAAGGGTGAAAAGGTGGGGTAAGAGCCCACCGCGTCCTAAGCAATTAGGATCGGACAAGGCAAACCCAATCTGTAGCAAGAAGTGTATGGTAAAGTCTTAAGTTTAGGCACTTCGCAAGAGGTGGGTTGTAAAACCCATCCTAGATAAATAACCACCCACGACAGAACTCGGCTTATGCCCATGCACATTGAAGGACAACATGCACCAAAGCGTTTTATTGCAAGAAGTGATTCAAGCTTTTCAAGAAATCATGCAAACAGCACCCCAGCCTATTTTAATTGATTGCACTTTGGGTCTGGGCGGGCACACTTTGGCATTATTAGAAACCTATCCCCATTTGAATATCATCGGGATCGATCAAGACTTAGAGGCTAAAGAGCAGGCTTTAGAAAAACTAGCCCCCTATGGCAATCGTTTTAACTTTATGCATGGCAATTTTGCTACCCTCTTGCCCTCTCTTTTAAAAAACCCCTCTCTTTGTATTAAAGGCGTGCTAGCCGATTTGGGCGTGAGCTCTTGGCAACTAGATAGCCCCCATCGAGGCTTTGGGTTTCACTCCAAGCAGTTGGATATGCGTATGGATACAGCCCAATCTTTGGATGCATTTAGAGTGGTGAATACCTACAGCCTTTATCACTTGGAGCAAGTTTTGCAAGCAGGCGAGGTGCGTGAATACAAAAAAAATCGCCTCTTTGATTGTCAATAGACGGCACAAACAGCCCTTTGAGAGCGCGCAGGATTTAGCCGACTTTTTAGCCAAACACGCCCACAGAGGCAAGCTCCACCCCGCTACCCTAGTGTTTCAAGCGATCCGCATGGAGGTCAATTCCGAGATGGCAAACTTGCACACGCTCTTAGAGTGTGCCAAAAATCTAAAAGAGGCGGTGCTAGTTGTGATTTCTTTTCATTCTTTAGAGGATCGCCAAGTCAAGCACGCCTTTAGGGAGTATGCTAGGTCTTTGGGAGTCTGTGCCACTAAAAAAGCCCATCACCCCCAGCGCCCCAGAATTAAACACCAACCCTAGAGCACGGAGTGCTAAAATGCGTATTTTTCATTTTCAAGGTTTTTGATGACAACAACAAGCATGGATGTAGAACACCCCTTAGAGGAACGCCGCTTACGCACCAGCGAAAAAGAACGCGATGCGCTTTTTAATCAAGAAATGTTAGAACAGGGTATTCCTCTTTTTTTGCTTTGGCGGGTGCTAGGTCTTTTAGCCATCGTTCTTGTCTTGTTTACACCCAAAATTTACTTGACAAACAACATCTACTACACTAGCAAGGCGATTCAAAAGCTCAAGACTCAAGAAAATTTGCTCAAAGAGGAAAAACACCGCCTAGAGCTAGAATTGGAAAAACAACGCTTCAAATACACCATTGAAAACATGCCCTAGGGGATGTGCTCCACAAACCCCGCATCCACCTCTGCCATTTTATCAGCCACCATTTGGGGAAGTTGGGGTGGGGGGTTTGCAAATCTATTCCATTGTAGGCGTAAATCTCCACGCAACGCCCAAAACCATCGGGAGTTTGGAGCAAGGCATCAATTTTGGGGTGGTAAATCACATGGTGGTTGGCGTGCATGGATTTAGGGTAGGGCGCAAAGCGTTTAAAGGTGTTGCCATTGCTGATCACAAAAAATAGGCCCTAGCCCCAAAGCCACGCAAAAATGCGGGATCGCTGTTTCATTAGACACAATAAAGCGCGCTTGGCAGAGCACAGATAAAAGTTCCATTAAGCTTGTTTTGCCCGCTAAGTTGAGGGCATTTGGGATTTTTTTGGGCTAATTGCAAGCCCTCTAAAGCTTCATTGGGCGAGCCACACAGCACAATCTGGAAGGCTGGATTGATTTTTTTGGGCAAGGGCCATCCATGAGTCTAATGCCCATTTTCTTTTAGGGTTGCCAGCCCCCAAAAAGAACACGCCGTAATCTTGCGTGGGCTGTGCAAAGCCAGTCTTGGCACTCAAGGGCGGGGGTGGGGGGAGTTCTAGGCGCACTTGGCTTAAGGGTTGTTGCAACAACTGGCTAAAAAATTCCTTGTTGCGTTCAAATTCAAACAGGACTTCTGGGGAATTGTTTATAAAGCGTGTATAGGCATGATCTAAGAATCCGGGTCTAGGGGTATTAACAAGCCATTGATTCACCTGCTCAAAACCTAAATGGCCTATTTTGTGCTGGGCATTAATCAGGCTGACTAAGAAATCATCTCGGTAGGTAGAGCGGTGGAATACAGGGTTTAGCACCACCTCATAACTTTTTTTGGTTGAGCACATAGATTGTCTTAAGGCGGTAAAACAAAGGGAAGCGTTTCCAAGAACCCCACTTAGAGGTGTCCAAAAGGATCAGATGATCAATGTAGGGGCGATCGTAGGCATCAATCACTTCTAAAAAATCCTTATTGCACAAGAGCGTGATCTCATAGCCAGCGTAGAACTCCCTTAAGGGTTGTAAAAAATTCCTAAAGAGCACATAATCGCCAATGGTGTCTAACTTCATCAGTAATAAAGTTTTGGGGCGGATGGGTTGCTTTTGGATTTTGCGCAACACCCACACCATTAAAGAGGCTAGGGAGTAAGAGACCCTTTCAAGCCATAGGCGCACATGGAGGCGTAAATGGGCTAGAACGCCTAAATGCCCGTTCAATGTTTGACCCCCTTAAGAAGTTTTCATCAAGCCTAGCAGGGCTTCTTTACTAAAGCTGGGCGTGTTGAGCGTGGGGGGTTTGCTAAAGACTTGTTTTTGACTCACGCTTTCTTGGATTTTGCCCAAGGCATGCTTGATGATCTCTAGGCGATCGTGCAAATACGCTGATAAATGCTCAGCCCCTTGAGTTTCTAACAATTCTAGCGGGTTGGCTGCTTGCACCTCTAGGTTCTCGCTCTCCAAGCTAATCACCAACGACCCCCCAAAAAGGGCTTGCCCCAAGAATTGCGCCTTTTGCACCACCTCTTGCATCTGCGCCTCAGTGTTGCCCTGCCCGAGTGTGGGGATGAGCTTGAGCAATTTTTGGCAGGCAATCTGCAAGGTCTGCAAAGCCCCGATGCTTTCATTGATACCCTTGATCTCGCGACTAAATTTATCAATCTTGGCGGATTTTTGCTGGGTGTCTAGGATTTCTAAACTCTGGGTGTCAATCGCGCCTAAGTGCTTTTGCAACGCTTCTAGCATGTTCTGTTTCAACATCTGCCATCCTTGTAGTGAGATAAACAAGACAAGCATTTTTCGTTCCGCTAGAATTGGACAAGTTTTTTTAGGTATAATGATAGGCTAATTTTGAAAAAAGAAAGTCTATGAAGCGTATTTTTTTCCTTTTAGTGATCTGTTGCTATTTTGCCAGTGGCGCAGAGAAAAATGCTCGCATGGCTATTGGTGCGGAAAAGAGTGTCCATGTGGTGAAAAAAGCAGGTGGTGAAAAAGCACCCACCTTATTGCTCATGGGCGGGATTCAAGGCGATGAGCCGGGCGGGTTTAACGCCACCGATGTTTTTTTAATGCACTATAAAATTTTGTCGGGGAATGTGTGGGTGGTGCCGGTTTTAAACCGCTATGCGATGCTCTTAAACCACCGCGGGATTTATGGCGATTTGAATCGCAAATTTGCGTATTTAAACCCCAAAGACCCCGAATACCCCTTAATCCAGTCCATTAAGGGGCTGGTGGTCGATCCCCAAGTGCAGGTGATCATGCACTTGCACGATGGGAGCGGGTTTTACCGCCCCACTTATAAAAGTGCGTTGCTTAATCCCAGGCGTTGGGGCAATTCCTCGATCATCGATCAAGATGAGTTGCCCGGTGTGGAATTTGGGCACTTAAAACGCCTCTCTTTAGGGATCACCGATCATGTCAATCAGTTTTTTGCTTAAACCCTTGCACAAATACCATGTCCGCAACACCCACACGGCACGGGGTGATAAAGAGATGGAAAAAGCCTTAACTTACTTTGCTATCAAACATAAAAAAGCCGCTTTTGCCAACGAAGCCAGCAAAGAGCTTTCTTTAGCCCAGCGGGTATATTACCACCTTTTAGCCATTGAGGGGCTGATGCAAGAGGTGGGGATCACCTACACCAAAGATTTTACCCTCAAGCCCGCTAATATTTACCGCCTCATTAACGACCCCAATCTCACCCTGACCATGAATGAAAATATCCTCCTGCCCTTGTATGGTTTGCGCAGCCAGCTTAAATTTTTCCCCTTCCCCAAAGACACACCCATTAATCAGATCAGCTTGCAATCCCAAAGCTATATCTTGGGGCTCTTGCCCCGCAAAAACCAAATTTGGCTCAAGTATGGCAACAAACTGATGACTCGCCTACACCCGCTCTATTTGGATTTCGATCATAGCCTTAAGGATATTGATATTGAAGTTGATGGGAAAATCACAAGTGCGGCACCTGCTAGTGTATTGGAAGTCAAACGCTCTTTTAAGATTTTGCCCAAAGAGGGTTACCGCGTGAATGTGATTGGGTTTTCCCTCAAAAATGGCGGGAAAAAACCCAATGAAGTGGGCGTTAAAATCGCCTATAAAAACTTGGACCAACGCTACTCCATTGATAGAGGGGGCAAGATTTACCGCATTGAGATTTACAAAGGCGATGCCTTTAGTGGTATGGTTTTGGTGCGTTTCATTTGATGCCCTTTTCTAGTTTAGAAATTTTAACCGCACTCAAAGCCTTAGATTTGCTCCACAATGCCCCGCCCCTGTGGTGGCCAAATGCGGGTTTTTTTGAGGTGGTGATAGGGGCGATTTTGACACAAAATACCCGCTTTGAGCGCGCCAAGCAATCCCTAGAGAATTTAAAAGCACTGGGGATTTTAAGCCCAGATACACAAGCCACCCTCACATGCCTAGCCCACAGCCAGCCTAGCGATCTAGCCCCCCACATTGCCCCTAGTGGGTTTTACAACCAAAAGGCACACCGCTTGGTGTTGTTGAGTCAAAATATTTTAGAGAGTTTTGGGGACTTTGAGAGCTTTAAAGCCCAAGTGGATCGCGCTTGGCTCTTAGAGCAAAAAAGGGCTTGGCAAAGAGAGTGCCGATGCAATTTTAAATTATGCGTGTTTGCGCCCTATCTTGGTGGTGGATAAATACACCTACCAACTTTTATTATCTTTGGGGATGGATATCCCCGAATATGACGATCTACAAGTCTTTTTAATTGCAGGGTCTGCAAGATCGCCTAGAGCAGACTTTAGCCCTCTATGAGCACCAACTAGACTTAGCCAGCATTTATGCGCGCTTCCATGGCAAAATTGTCGCTTGCATGCGCGCTAAAATCCATCTCAAGCCCTATTTAGAAGGAAAACCATGATTTTTATTGATGCCTGCCACAAAAAACAAACCCCTACACCCTATTTGGATGATGCGCCAAGCGGGGCGTTATTTGAGCGAATACCGCGCATTGCGCCAGCAAGCTAAAGATTTTTTAGATTTGTGTTCTAATGTGGATTTAGCCACGCAAATCACGCTCCAGCCCGTGGAAATCTTGGGCGTGGATGCGGCGATTTTGTTTAGCGATATTTTGGTGATTCCCCATGTAATGGGTTTGGATTTGGAATTTATCCCCCAAATAGGACCCAAATTTTTACACACCATCAGCACCCTAGATCAGGTGCAGGCGTTGCAGTCTGGGGCTTATCAAAAATTAGATTTTGTCTATGAAACCCTTTTGAGCGTGCGGGCTAAATTAGACCCCTCTAAGGCACTCATTGGCTTTAGCGGTGCGCCTTGGACTTTGGCAACCTACATGATCGAGGGTGAGGGCAGTAAAACCTACCACAAATCTAAAAAATTGCTCTATACCCAACCCCATGTTTTGCATGCCCTCTTGGAAAAATTGAGCGTGGAACTGATTGCTTATTTGTCTAGGCAGATTCAAGCGGGGGCTGATGCCGTGATGATCTTTGATTCGTGGGCGGGGGCTTTGGAATTAGAAGCGTATTTAGAATTTAGTTGGAAATACATCCAGCACATCAGCCAAGCCCTTAAATTAAAACACCCCAACACCCCCATTATTGTTTTCCCTAAGGGCGTGGCGGGGTTTTTGGGGCATTTGGGCGGGGAGTTTGATGTTTTTGGGTGTGATTGGAGCACGCCACTAGATTTAGCCAAGCGCATTTTAGGCGATCGCTATGTGTTGCAGGGCAATTTAGAGCCTGCAAGGCTCTATGATAGAGATGCGATGTTAGAGGGCGTGGAGCGTATTTTAAAAGTGGTAGATAAGCAAGCGGGTTTTATTTTCAATCTAGGGCATGGCATGATCAAGGACTTACCTAGAGAAAACGCCCTAGAGTTGGTTAAATTCGTGCAAACCCAAACAGCTAGATAATTCTAGTATTTGAAGATATAGGTAAATTCCTCAAAAAGTTTGTTTTGGGCAAAAAACATGGTTTCTAACAGCGCGTCTAATTCATGATCAACACGGATGAGCCGCCCGCCCTCTTTGGTTTTGAAGTAGTGGGGCTTGTTGTGTAAGTAGTTGAGAATTTGGGTGTAACGCGACAAAATGAGCTGGACATTGTTGCTCACAAGAACTTGTTTATCGGGTGCTAAGGGGGTGTTTAAAAAATAATCATAGAGGCGGTAACTGCAAGTGTCCAGCACATCAAAGGATTGTAGGCTTCTGGTGAGCGATTCGATGGTTTTAGGATCGGGGGTTTCTGTGCGCGCACTTTTCATGCAGGTCTTAAAAGCGTCCAGCTGTCTTAAAAAAAGCGTTTTGGACTTCTAGGGCGATGCGGGGCTTGTTTTGAATCGTGGTTGCCAAAAGATGGTGCAGGGTGGCAATGAGGTGGCGGGCATGCTGGATAAATTCATCTTTATCGTATTTGGGCCACACAAACAAAAACACGACATAGACAATCAAAATCCCCAAGATAATATCTAAAAAACGGAAAGCGACAATATCTACAAAGTTGTATTTGAGTAGCGAAAAGCACAGCACAAAAGAGAACATCAAGGACATAGACCAAATCACATAAGAATAGACCTTAAGATAAATGAACAAAAAACACGCTCGCCACCAAAAAGGCGTAAAAAATGGGGCTTTTAGCAAACAAACCCACCACAATTAAGCCCAAGATCAAGCCAATGCAAGAGCCCGTGATGAGTTCGGCTTGGGCTTCTTTGGTGCTCCCTAAAGAAGTGCGGGATACAAAGAGGGTTGCCATCGCAATCCACATGCCATGGTTAAACCCAAAGTAGCGGGCAACAAACACGGCAATACCCATTGCAAGGGCGTATTTAGAGGCGTATTGGAAGATGGGGTGTTTGAAATGGCATGCCTTCCAAATGTCTTTGAATGAAGCCTTGTGGGCGGGGTTGGGATCAACTAGGCTCTCCTCACCCCCCATGACAAAAACTTCCATTTTGTTATAGATAATGGCTAGGGAGTGTTGCAAGACCTTATCCACTTGGGGGTCTAGGCTTTCTAGGGCTTGTTTTTGCAAACAGACATTGTGGTTGGCAAAAATCCCAGCCAAGAGGCGTAAATTTTGGATCAGTTCCAAGCGGATAGGCTCTAGGGTGGGTTGGGTGAAATCGGCATAGATGGAGTGGATCGAGTGATACATCTCTTCTAAGGCATTGAGTTGGAACAAACTGCGTTGGATATTTTGGATTGCATGGGGGTCTTTGATCTTGCTAGAGCGCGAGGTTAAAATAAATTTGGTGTTGTGGATTTGGGCGAGCACTTTGCTTTTGATCAAGTTGTAATCTGTGGGGCTATTGACATAACGCAACATCAATTCCATGCTAGAAAGTAAAGTGGTGAAGCGTTTTTGGGTGAAGTAGCTGTATTTAGAGACAAAAATAAAATACTGGATGGCAATACTCAATAGCCCAAGCGTAGTGATCATGGTGAGGATTTGCCTAAAATCAATGGGTGCGCCCGAATCGATATAAAGACAAGTAACCAGCCCATTGGAAAGAGCCATGTTGCACACTTTATGCAAGTCCAAACTATAAGCACTAGAGAGCCCCACCAAAAAAAGTTACAATCAAAATCGGGACACACAGCCACGCCCCAAAGTGCGCTAAGGGGTAGAACAGCACCACATTAAAACAGCTGATGGCAATAAAAAAGCAACAAATACCCAATTTCGTGTTTTTTGTCGCTGAGTAGCAGGCTAAGATAATACAGAAAAATAGTTTGCAGACCCGCCCAAATCACCACATACCAGCCAAAGAATAATGCCCCTAGCCCCGCACAAATAAAAGTTGTAATAGTCGCTTTAAGGGCATAGACAAGGCTAAAATAGCCCGGGTCGTAAAGGTGGATCGTGCGTTTGAGGCGATCTAATAGGCTAGTGGGTGAGGCAATCATGCTTTAATGAATAGTGGGCTGGATTTGCTTGTTATCGGCTAATTTTTCTTGTTGCACTTTGCTTAAAAATTCTAGTAATTGGGAGCTAGCTTGGCTGTAGGCTTGGCTCACTTTGGAATGGGGGTGGGTGATATAAATAGGTGTGCCCTTATCCCCCCCCTCCCGAACTTGGATTTCTAGGGGGATTTGGGCTAATACTTGGGTTTGGTAGCGTTTGGCTAGGGTGTCTAGCGTGTTTTTGCCAAAAATCTCGCTCACTTGTGCGCAATGGGGGCAGACAAACCCGCTCATGTTTTCAATGATGCCTGCAATGGGGATATGCAAACGGGCGAACATGTCCAAACTGCGGCTAGCATCATCTAGGCTCACGCTTTGGGGGGTGGTGATGGTGATACCCGCACTAATAGGCACGGCTTGGGCTAGGGTGAGTTGGGCATCCCCAGTGCCTGGGGGCATATCCACGACCAAAATATCCAACTCGCCCCATAAAATATCAGTCAGCATTTGCTCGATGGCGCGCATCAGCATGGGTCCGCGCCAAATCAAGCTCTGCCCCTCTTCATAGAGCAAGCCCATGCTCATGCTTTTGATTTTATAGGCTTCTAGGGGGATGAGCTTTTTACCACTGGGATCGGTGCTGGGATTGACTTCCATTAAACCCAGCATTCTAGGGATATTAGGGCCATAGACATCGGCATCTAAAAGCCCGACTTTTTGATTTTGTGTAGCAAGGGCGAGGGCAAGATTAACACTTGTGGTGCTCTTGCCCACCCCACCCTTACCAGAGCTAATCATCACCACATGCTTAATGTTGGGGGCTAGATTCTTGGTTGTGGGTTCGGGGGTCTGTTTGGCTTCCCGTTTGGGGGGGGTTTTGATGTCAATATGGCAATTTTCAATGCCCAAATCCTGCATTTTGGCTAGAATGTCGGTTTTGAGAGTTTGACTCACTTCTGGCGAGCTAGAAGGGATGTCTAACAAAAGGGCTAACTTTTTTTCATGGAGGGTGATATTTTTGACAAAGCCAAAGCTCACAATGTCTTTTTCAAAATTGGGGTAGATCACGCTCTTTAAAACGCCTAGAACCGCATCTTGTGTAATCATTTTGATCCTTAAATTGAGGGTAGCCCAAACTTATACCTATTTTTGCTTAACATTTATTAAAGCTGGGCGGTGCTTGGGGGGTTTGGGGTGTGTGGGGGTCAAAGCGGGCGTGCGGTGTGGTGTTTCTTTTATCAAGTCTTTAGAGGGAGTGAGGTATTGGTATTTAACCAAAGTTTGGATAATCTGCTTGAAGATCGGGGCGGCGGTTTGACTCCCATAATACTCCTCACTCCCCAGAGAGCCAAAGACCACCACACCCACCACAAAGGTGTTTTTCTTGTCCTTAGCAAAGCCAAAAAACGAGCTGTTGTAAATGTCGGTGTATTTGCCATTATTAGCCGTCCTAGCCGTGCCCGTCTTGCCCCCCACAACCAAGCCCTCCACTTGTGCGCTTTTGCCCGTTCCATGCGTTACCACCTTGATTAAGAGCTTTTGCATGGTGTGTGCACTCTGGGGGGTGATCACTTGTCTAGGTGGGGCTAGATCGGGGATAAAAACATCACCATTAGGGGCGTTGTAGCGTTGGATCAAGTGGGGGGTGGTTATCTCGCCTTGGTTGGCAAACACGCCATAGGCTCTTAGTAGTTGTAAAAAGGTCGTGCGCAGACCATAGCCATAGGAGGCAGTGCCTTTATAAACTTCACGATTAAGCAGTTTCACGCTGGGGATCAGCCCGGTTTTTTCATAGGGGAGCTCAATACCAGTTGGCTCAGCAAACCCAAAATTCTTAAGCCCGGTGTAAAATTCCTGCCCGCTTAGGCGTTTGGAGAGCTTGATCATGCCCACATTGCTGGAGCGCACCAAAACATCTTCAATCGTATTTTGTTTGAGTGGGGCAAGATCGTCTTTGATGGTGTATTTGCCCAGCTTGTAAAAACCATGGTTTAAATCAATTAGCTGGGTGGTTACAATGCGTTTTTTATCCACTAAAAGCGAATAGACAATGGGTTTTATGGTGCTGCCCGGCTCAAAAGAGAGCTCGGCGGCATCGACATTCAAAGCGGGGTAATCGCTCTTTTGGATATTATTGGGGTTAAAGCGATTGGTGGTGGCCAAAGCCAGTAACTCGCCATTATGGGGGAGGTAGATTCCAGCGATGATTTGCTTAGACTTATAATGGGCTTTGGCATGATCTAAGATTTTTTCTAGCTCGCGTTGCAACCTTAAGGGGATACTCAATGCCAAGTCATAGCCATTTTCGCGGGGCTGACTCTTAAAAGTCTTGTCCTCAATGAGATTAAAACCCAAATCACGCTTGCCCGTGTCCTGCCCATCTTGCTTGGGGGCTAGTATCTTATTCTTAAATTTTTCAAGCCCCTTGACACCTTCTACCAAAGTGATTTTAGAAACATCGATTTTTTTTGACATACCCCACCAGCGGTTCAAAATTGTCAGCATAAAGGTAGTTGCGTGCAATCCCGCTCACCTCGATACTCAAGCCGATCTTAGGCACGACTTTTTTTGCTCGAGTCTTCATATTCGACAAAGACATTGTAAGCCAAGAATTTGGCATTGAGTTGGCGCAAACTGGCTGCGGTGTTGGCGTTGATATTGTAAGAGAGGGTTACAAAGCCCTCTTGAGAAAATTTTTCGGCGATGATGGACTTAGGGATATTGGTATAAATGGAGAGCAGATCGATAAAAAACTGCTTTTTTATTGGGGTCAATGGAGAGGGTGTTAAACCCCACTTTAAAGAGTTTTTGGCTACTAGCCAAGCTAAAACCATCTTGGCTATAAATGGTGCCCCGTGTGGCAATATCGGTCTTGGTAACCACAAAAGCGGGCATTTTACGGGGTAAGAGGGCTTTAAAAAACACCACCACGACAAACAAAACCAACGACCCAAAAATGACCATAAAGATCAGTAGTAGGCGTTCTGTGCGTCTGGGTCCTAAATCTTGGGGGGTATTGGGGCTGGCTTGTGGCGCAGACTCCATCAAAACTTCTTAAAATCCGCGCCTACACCACGCTAAATCTGTGTCCTTAGAAGTTCTTTGTAAGCACTAATGGCTTTGTTGCGCACTTCCAGCATCAACTTCATGCTGGTTTCTGCCTTGCCAATGGCGATGGCGGCTTGGTGCAAGTCCTTCACTTGCCCAGTCGCCATGTCCGCTAAGGCTTTATCAGACTCCATCTGCGTGTTGTTGAGCTCATCGATCGAGCGCTTGAGCATTTGGGAGAACTCCCCTTTCTCCATTAGATTCTCATTCGTCCTTGAATCTAAAGGAGTGCTGGCTTTGCCTAACCCTATATCTGTGTATAAAGTTTTCATTTCGACTCCTTGCATCCTATATCTCCTATATCGTCCCTTCTTGGATAACCTTTAAGCCTTGTTGTTAAAACTTAGGCTTGGAGCATGCTAATGGCGTTGGCTGCCATATTCTTGGTGCTTTGAAACGCCGCAACATTGGCTTGATACGCCCTTGTGGCTTCGATCAAGTCTGCCATCTCCACCACGGGATTAACATTGGGGTAAGACACATAGCCATTGGCATCGGCATCCGGATGCGTGGGGTCATATTTCAAAAGCGGTGCTTTATCATCACGCACAATCTTATCCACATAAACGCCCATGATGGGGGGGTTGGGGTTTTTCAATCCCATCGCTTTCATCCAAGGGGTCTTCATACTCCATCAAATTATTATTCTCAGCGAGTTTTTCGTTTCAAAATTTTGTTGAAGTCAAAGGACTTAAAGACCGCCTCTTGGCGGCGATAAGGTCCGCCCTCATCGGTGCGTGTGGTGTTGGCATTGGCGATATTGGAGGAGATAAGGTTAGCACGCACTCTTTGAGCGGATAACCCGTATCCACTGATGTCAAAACTAGATAAAAACATGTGCTGATCCTTTCTTAGATATTCTTAGCGGCATCGATGGCATAATTGACAATGCCCCGATGCTTCTTTAAAGCGGTGGTAAGAGCCAAATACATGGTCGAATTCTTACCCATCTCTGAGGTTTCGATGTCCAAATCCACGCTATTGCCATCATTCTTTGCCAAGTGCCCATCTCTAAAAAAGATGGTCGCCTTGTTGTCCTCATAGTCCTTAGGCTCTAAATGCCTTTTATTGGTAACTGCAAGTTCTAGGTGCTGATCTTTTTGGTGATCGAACACCTCCGCTTTTTTGTGGGCGAGCAGAGTTTCAAAATCTAAATCCTTTGGGCGGTAAAAGGGCGTATCCACATTGGCGATATTGCTTGCGATCAAATCCTGCCGTAAGGAGCGGTAATCCATCGCCTTATAAACTAGGGGATAGGCTTTAGATAAATCCATGTCAAATCCTTTCTACTCGTGCCCTGCTTATTCCAATAAAGCAAGGAGCATTCCACTAACAAGCCTCTAATTTTGCTGTATAATGATAGCATATTTTAACTAATTCTGATTAATCGCAAGGTTTTTTATGCCCTACCGCTATTTGTTCTTCTATGCGAGCATGCTGATGATCTTGAGTGTTTTGTTGAGCTATTCGCTCTCCACCTATGTAACCATGCTCTACCACTACAAGGAGATTCACTTTTTTTATACGCCAGCTCATTGCGGTAGTGGCGGGGATTATCTTAATGTGGGGAGTCTCTTGGCTGGACCCCAACAAGTGGTTTAGCAAAATGGGCTTTGTGATCTTCTTTGGGTCGTTTTTCTTAATGGTGTTGATGAATTTTTTACCCGAGAGTTTCTCCACCAGTGCGGGTGGAGCCAAGCGTTGGATTCGCCTGCCTTTCTTTTCGCTAGCCCCCACAGAGTTTTTTAAAGTGGGGTTTGTCTTTTTCCTCTCTTGGAGCTTGTCGCGCACCTTTTTTTAACCAAGAAAAATCTAGCGTTAGAGAAGAGCTGATGATTCTCATCCCCTACTTGGTGGTTTTTTTTATTGATTGCCTTTTTGATCGGGGTCTTGCAAAATGACTTAGGGCAGGTGATCTTATTAGCGATTGTCTTGGGTTTTTTGCTGATTTTCTCCGGGGGGAGTTTCAAGCTATTCCGCATTTTTTTTAGTATCGCTTTGAGTGTGGGCGTGTTAGCCATCATCACCAGCACCCACCGCATTTTACGCCTCAAATTGTGGTGGTCTAATTTGCAAAGCTCTATTCTAAGCCTCTTGCCCTCCAAACTGGCTAATCATCTACGCATTGAAAACCTCCCCGAGCCCTACCAAATTTACCATGCCAGCAACGCCATCAAACATGGCGGACTCTTGGGGCAGGGCTTGGGGGAGGGGGTGGTTAAACTGGGTTTTTTAAGCGAGGTGCATACCGATATGGTCTTAGCGGGCATGGCAGAAGAATTGGGCTTTGTGGCGGTGCTTTTTTGTGTGGGTTTTACCCTAGTGATCTTGCATGGCATGTTTAAGATCACCAACCGCCTAGACAACCCCAAACACATGCTCTTTTGCTTGGGGGTTGCCCTTTTTAATTGGCTTTTCTTTCATCATTAACGCCTTTGGGGTGAGTGGGATCATCCCCATTAAGGGAATCGCCGTGCCCTTTTTGAGCTATGGGGGCAGCTCGATCTTGGCTAATGCCCTGGCTTTAGGGCTGGTGCTCTCTCTTTCCAAACAAGCCCGCTAAGAACGCAACAACTCCATAAACTCCGCCCTTGTGCGGGCATCCTCTTTAAAAATCCCCCTTAGCACGCTGGTTTTGATCATGCTATCTTGTTGTTGCACGCCCTGCATCGCCATGCAGAGGTGTTTAGCACTACAAACAACCGCCACGCCCTTAGGGCGCACAATCTGATTAAAGGTGTCGGCAATCTGCGTGCTTAGGCGTTCTTGGATTTGCAAACGCCTAGAAAAGCACTCCACCAAGCGCGCGATCGCGCCCAAACCCACGATCTTTTCATTGGGGATATAACCCAAGCTAATATGCCCAAAAAAGGGACAATAAATGGTGCTCACACAGGCTATAAAACTCCATGTTTTTAAGCACCACCAAGCCCCCACACCCGCATGTACCAAACCCGCCTTGTAAAATCTCTTGTGGGTTGCTAGCATAGCCTGCCATCAAGTCCCCCCAAAGCTTTTCAAGCCTTTTGGGTGTGTCTTTGAGCCCCTCGCGTTGTGGGTCTTCGCCTATGCTAGCAAACCATTTATTTAAGAGTTGTTCTAAATCACACATGGCGACCCATTAAAGCCGCAATGCGTTGTTCGATACTAGGGTGGGTGCTAAACAGCGTGGAGACATCAAAAAGGTAACTGGCTGCTCGGGTGGGGTTGGGATCGGCTTGGCTAAAATCATGGGTGTTGTAGTTGTTAGAGATTTTTTGCAAGGCTCTAATCATGGGCTGGCTATCTTGCATGATATAAGCTGCCCCGCTATCCGCCATAAATTCACGGCTACGGCTCAAATACATTTGCAAAAACAGACTAAAGATAGGCAAGACAAATTGCAAGACCAATAAAAGCGTGCGCGCTAGGCTCGCCCCACGCTCGTTACGCCCGCCCAAAAACGCCCACACGCCCAAATTTGCCCCCAATAACATGATATTGCTCAAAATCCCCACACACATGGTCAAGCGGATGTCCCCATGCCTGATGTGGCTGAGTTCATGCGCCATCACCGCCTTGATCTCATCGCGTTCCAAATTATCCACTAAAGTTGTTGTTAGGGCGATTAGGGCGTTATGGCTATCCCAGCCACTGGCAAAGGCGTTCATGTAGGGCGCATCTAAGATATAAAGTTGGGGTCTAAAGGGCGTGTTGGAGGCTCTTAAAAGCTCCTCTAAAATCTGGGCTAGCATGCGCTCCTTGCCCCTGAGCACCAAAGAAGGGTCAATGAGCTTATACTCGCTCCCACTGAGCATGATCGCTTGGGAGTTGCTGATGCAAATTGCCATGATCAGCACAGCGGCGAGCAACATTAAGAGCGTGATCGTGGGGAAAATCTGGAAAGTGATTAGCCCTATAAGCGCGCTACCCAAATGGGGCGCATTGATGCGCACCACATCTACAAGTAAGCCAATCAACACAAAAATTGCCATGTAAGTTACCAAAACCAAAGTAGTTTTATTTTGGTTTTCCCTAATCACTTGCTGGAAGGTCATCATTGCCTCTTTTGAATAATTCTAAATGGGCGATCTCTTCTAAAAAAGTGGTCGCATAACTCCCTTTGGGTAAGAAAAAAGACAAGGTCGCTTGGGCTTGCTTTTCAAGGTAGCAAAACTCTAGCTGGGTGGGGAAGACAACCGCATAACGCCGATCCCCTAGGGCTTGTATATTTGGGCCATGCAGGGCTTCAAAGTGGCTAGCTAGCCCTTGGGCGCGCCAAACTTTTAAACCGGGCAATAACCCCGTGGGGGCTAGCTCTTGGCGTGCAAAACGCCCTGCATTGGGTGCGCCCTCTTGGTGGTAAAAATACTTGCCAAAGGGGTAATGGCAGAGTACATCGCCCTCTAAAAGCTTGAAATAATGCTCTTGATCTTGCAAGGCTTTAATCTGTTCTAAAGGGATCATCTCAAACTGGCTATGCACCTCTTTAGGGCTAAAGTGATCTAATAGAGTGCTTAGTTGCATGCGCATGCTGAGCCAATGGTTAAACAACCAACTTTGATAACTTGAGATCAAAAACCGATCGAGCTTTTTGGGTTTCTTGCTGGTTTGGAGCTTGGCTTGTTTGAAATTATCCCCCCACTTGCCAAAGCGTTGCGCCCCAAAATAATTGGGGAAGCCCCATTGTGTTAAAAATTCCAAGACATGGGAGATTTTTTGCGCATTTAGGGGTGTTACCTTTTTGAGGCGCATAAAAAAGCGATTACCCTTTAAATGCCCCAAGCGGATTTTATGGCTATGGCAAGTGGTGTCTAAGATTTTGATGTTGTGATCTTGCAGGGTTTGGGCATGGCTCTCTAGCGTGCTTAGATATTCTTTGGGCAAGGAAATATACTGGGAAGTGAGCGCATCTTTATCTTTGAGCCCAGCATACCCAAAGGCAGACAGAGGGCAACCCAAGACATTAGCCAAAAAAAGAGAGCATCTCCCATGTGCTTTTTGTTTTTTCTTGCGCACATGCAAAATCCCATGCGCGCCTTCGCCACTAAAAGGGTATAAAGGCTCTTCAGACACCACAAAATCTTTAGGGCATTTTTTAAAATAAAAATCAATGGGCGCATGGCTGGAGGCAAAAAACCGCACAGGCGCACTAGCTAGGTGTGTTTCCATGCGTGGCATTATAGCACACTCTTTTAAAGTCATTTTGGAGCATTTTTTTGCTTGTAACTTGGCAAACCCATGAGGATAGAGAGATGGAAGTTAAAGATATCCAAAGTAATTCTTTGCATGCTTTGCTAAATGCGTCCAATTTAGGGCGGAGTGTAACCCCCTCAAGTCCTACGCCCCCAGCCCAACCCAAGATAGAGGCTGTAGAGCAGACAGCGCAAGCCCAGCCCGATGGTTTGAAACGAGAGACCTATGGCTTTTTGGTTTTGGAATTGATGAGCGATAATGAGTATCAGGCTTTTTTTGCGCGCCACAGCGGGCATGAATGAGAATGAAAAACGCCTAGCAGCCCAATCACTCTATAGCCTCACCAGTTTTTATGGCGGGCAGATTCAAGAGGACAAACAAGTACAAGAAAAGATCGATGGGTTGCGCGCCTTGCAAGAAACCCAAGTCAGAAAGGCTTTTGGCGTGGATAATAATTTTGTCAATCGCTACAAAAACGCCTATAACCAAGCCTACCAAACTTTGGATATGCTACTCTAATCAACAAATTTTAAGCAAAGTGGCTTTATAATGGACACTTTGCAAAAGAGCAATTTAAGTCAAGGTAGCTCAGCTGGTTTAGAGCGCTGGTCTCATAAGCCGGAGGTCGGGGGTTCAAGTCCCCCCTTTGACACCATAACCCCCAAAATTTACCCATTTTTGCCCCCCTTTGTTGTTTTTGCCACTTGTTCCTAATTTGTTTCGCTAGGGTGAATTTTTGCTATAATCACCCATAGAGCACTGCAATAGAGAGCACCATGCAACGAACAACACAATTACAACAACTTCCGGATTCCCTAGATGTGATCATCATTGGGGGGGGTGGCTAGCGGACTAGGGCTGGCTTTAGATGCCGCTAGCAGAGGGTATCACACCCTATTATTAGAAGCCCATGATTTTGCTAAGGGCACTTCTAGTCGTTCCACCAAGCTTTTACACGGGGGCGTGCGTTATTTGGCACAAGGGGATTTTTCCCTTGTTTATGAAGCCTTACACGAGCGGGGGACGCTCATGCAAAATGCCCCCCACCTGTGCGCCCCACAAGGTTTTGTGATTCCTTGCGCCAATTTATCCAGCGCGCTTTTTTATGGCTTGGGGCTCAAACTCTACGCCCTGATGGCGGGTAAATTGCAACTGCACCGCACCGATGTGCTTTTTAAGCCCCAAGGAATCCTAGAGGGGGTCAAACAAGAAAAATGCCGCCATGCGGTGTGCTATTATGATGGGCAATTTGACGATGCCCGTTTGGCTTTGAGTTTGGCTCTGAGCGCACACGATCATGGCGCGTTGTTGTTAAACTACGCCCAAGTTAAAAGCTTGCTTTTTGAAAATACCCAAGTTTGTGGCGTGGTGTTTGAGAATCGAATCAACCAACAAGAAATCCGCCTTAAGGCGCGCTGTGTGATCAACGCCACGGGGGTTTTCACCAATACCATCAACCACATGGACCCTAGCACCCAAGAAAACCACATCACCCCCTCTCAGGGGATTCATTTGGTTTTGGATCAAAAAATTCTTGCCCTCCAAGCATGCCCTAATGGTGCCTAAAACCTCTGATGGGCGTGTGTTGTTCGCCATTCCTTGGCATGGTAAGTTGCTGGTGGGCACAACTGATACCCCCGTGCAAGAGGTGAGCCTAGAACCCCAAGCCCTGCCCGAAGAGATCGATTTTTTGCTCAACACTTTGGGGGAATATTTGGAACAACAACCCACCCGCAAAGATGTTTTGTCCGTCTTTGTGGGGCTTAGACCCTTGATGGCAAGTTCTAAGGTGCGCGCGACTAAAAAACTCTCCCGTAGCCATAAAATTTACATTTCACCCAGTGGGTTAGTCCATCTTAATGGGGGCAAATGGACTACCTACCGCCACATGGCACAAGAAACCCTAGATGTCTGTATCCAACAAGGGCTTTTGCCCGCTAAAACCTGTTGCACACGCACGCTCAAATTACATGGCTATACCAGCGAGGATTTAGACCCACGCTTAAAAGTCTATGGGACGCATGCCCAAGCGATCTTGGATTTAGAGAATGCTAACCCCCATTTAGCCCGCTTGATCCACCCCAACTACCCCTATACCTATGCCCAAGTGTTTTGGGCGCTAGAACATGAGATGGCTTACCGCTTAGAGGATGTGCTCTCCAGACGCATGCGTTTGCTCTTTTTAGATGCGCGTGCTGCCCTCAAGTGTGCTAGAGAAGTAGGGGAATTTATGGGGGCGTATTTTGGCTGGGATATAAGCTATCAAGAACAAGAGATCACGCAGTTTGAAACACTGGCTAAAACCCACATCTTAGAATAAGGAATGTTAATGGATCATTTTATCATGGCACTCGATCAAGGCACGACCTCATCGCGCACCCTCATTTTTGACAAACAAGGGCGGGTGGTCTCGATGGCGCAAAAAACCTTTAGCCAATTTTTCCCCAAACCCGGTTGGGTCGAACACGATCCCAAAGAAATTTGGGCGACCCAAATCGCCACGCTCACCGAAGCGTTAGCCAAGGCTAATTTAGATGCTAAAAATATCGCCGCTTTGGGGATCACCAACCAAAGAGAAACCACGGTTTTATGGGATCGCCACACGGGCGAGCCTATTTATAATGCCATTGTGTGGCAGGATCACCGCACCGCCGATGTGTGCGAAGAACTCAAAAAGACCCACAAAGAGATGATCCAAGCCAAAACGGGGCTAGTCATTGATGCCTATTTTTCAGCCACCAAGATCGCATGGATTTTAGACCATGTCAAGGGAGCCAGACAAAAAGCCCAGCAAGGCGATCTGTGCTTTGGCACGATCGATACTTGGTTACTTTACAACCTCACCAAAAGGCGGGTGCATTTTACCGATCCCAGTAATGCCAGCCGCACCATGCTTTTTAATATCCACACCCTAGAGTGGGATAAGCAACTTTTAGCCCTCTTTGACATCCCTAAAGAAATTCTACCTGAGGTCAAATCCTCTAGCGAGATTTACGGGCACACCGCCACGCGTTGGGTGGAGCGTGAAATCCCCATTGCTGGGATGGCTGGCGATCAACAAGCCGCCCTTTTTGGGCAAATGTGTATTGAGCCGGGCATGGTCAAAAACACCTATGGGACGGGCTGCTTTTTACTCATGCAAACCGGGCAACAAAGCGTGGCTAGCCAAAATAATTTGTTAAGCACCATTGCATGGAAAATTGGGGGCAAAGTGAGCTATGCCCTAGAGGGGGGCGTTTTTGTGGGCGGGGCGGCGATCCAGTGGTTAAGAGATGGGGCTAGAATGATCCGCACAGCCCCAGACATCCAAAATTTGGCTAGCACGGTGGAAGATAATGGCGGGGTGTATGTTGTGCCGGCTTTAACGGGCTTGGGTGCGCCTTACTGGGATCAATATGCCCGGGGGAGTATCTTTGGGATCAGCCGTGGGAGCACAGATGGGCACATTGCACGCGCCATTTTAGAGGGGATCGCCTTCCAGGTGCATGATATTATTAAAGAAATGGAAAAGGATGCCAAGCAGAGTTGCTCCCAAATCCGAGTCGATGGGGGGGCAAGTGCGTGTAATTTGCTCATGCAAATCCAAGCTGATGTGTGTAACACCGATATTATCCGCCCCCAAAATGTGGAAACCACAGCAATGGGTGCGGGCTATCTAGCAGGTTTGGCGGTGGGCTTTTATGAGGATTTGGAGCAAATCCAACAATTATGGCACATAAACCAGCAGTTTAGCCCCAAATTAGAACCCCACAAGCTCCAAGAGATGTTGTATTTTTGGCAAAAGGCGGTGCAAGCCTCTAAAAACTGGTTGCTTTAGGAATCAACATGGAGATTTTTATTTACGAGCTGTTGGGTACAGCCTTGATGATTTTACTGGGTAATGGCGTCGTGGCAGCGTGCTTGTTGGAGGGGACAAAATGTGGGGGGGCAGGGGCTGCCCAGTGGATGGTGATCACCACCGCTTGGGGGTTTGGGGTCTTTGTGGGCGTGGTGGTGGCTGGTCCGCATAGTGGGGCGCATTTAAACCCCGTAGTCACCCTGAGTTTAGCTCTATTAGGCAAAATCCCTTTAGATAGCATGCCAGCCTATCTAGCCGGAGAATTTTTGGGTGCGGCGTTGGGGGCGTTGCTGGTTTATGCGATCTATTATGAGCATTTTAAGATCACCGCCGATGAGGGGCTTAAACGGGCGTGTTTTTGCACGCAGCCAGCCATTAGAAAACCCTTTTCAAATTTCTTAAGCGAGCTGGTGGGGGCTTTTGTGCTGATCTTTGTGATCGTGCATTTTAGCGACCCCTCCATCCACACCCAAGACCCCAGTGCTAAAATCGGGTTAGGGAGTTTGGGGGCTTTGCCTGTGGCTTTGCTGGTGTGGGCGATTGGGCTCTCTTTGGGGGCGACAACGGGGTATGCCATCAACCCAGCAAGGGACATGGGACCCCGCATTGTGCTTGCTCTGTTGCCCTTAAAAGTCGATCCGGATTTTGGCTATAGCTATATCCCTTTCATCGCGCCCTTAGTGGGTGGGGCGTTGGCTGTTGGGGTGAGCGCACTCTTGGTCTAAATCCAGTCATGCCCTTGCCAAAATGTTATTAAATTGCCCTATAATGGGGCTTTTAAGAAAGGACGACCATGCCTCACACCAATATTTTTGAAAAACTCACCCACCAGCTTAAAGAGAGCCTAGATCAAGCCCTCTCGCTGGCTTTGCATGCCAAAAACCAAGAGATCGAACCCATCCACCTTTTTTGGGCGTTGCTTAGTAACAGCCAATCTTTACTCAGCCATGCCTTGATTAAAATGGGCGTAGAAAAAACCCCCTTAGAATTGGAGGCTAGAAGCATCGTAGATAGCCTGCCTAAGAGCTCGAGCGTGAGCGCGCAGGGGATTAGCCTGAGTAAGAATCTCCTAGATGCCTTGCATAGCGCTTTGGGCTGGAGTGTGAAAAATGCGGATCAATTCGTGGCGGTGGATAGTTTTATCATTGCCAATGCCACGCTTTTTAGCCAGTATTTTAAACAATTCTTAGATACCCCAGAGCTTGTCAAGACCTTAGAGAGCATGCGCAAAGGGGTGAAAATCAACCAGCCTAGCGATGATGCTACTTTAGAAGCCTTAGAAAAATACGGGATCAATCTGACCACCAAAGCCCTAGAAAACACGCTAGACCCGGTCATCGGGCGCGATGAAGAGATTTTGCGCATGATGCAAATTTTAATCCGCAAGACCAAAAATAACCCCATTTTGCTAGGGGAGCCCGGGGTAGGCAAGACCGCCATTGTAGAGGGGCTAGCCCAACGCATCGCTAAAAAAAGAAGTGCCCCTATCTTTGCAACACAAGCAGGTGGTGATGCTGGATTTGAGTATGCTCATTGCTGGGGCAAAGTATCGGGGGGAATTTGAGGAACGCCTAACTAAGGTGGTAGAGGAGGTCAAAAAAGGCGGGCAATATGATTTTATTCATCGATGAAATCCATACCATCGTGGGGGCAGGGGCAAGTGAGGGGAGCATGGACGCGGCTAATATTTTAAAGCCCGCCTTAGCGCGTGGGGAGTTGCACACCATCGGGGCAACCACGCTTAAAGAGTATCGCAAATATTTTGAAAAAGATAGCGCGCTCACGCGCCGCTTTCAGCCCATCGCCCTAGAAGAGCCTAGCGTGAATGAAACCTTGCAAATTCTAAGAGGACTCAAAGAGAATTTAGAGGCACACCACAATGTGAGTATCACCGATAGCGCGCTAGTCGCCAGTGCTAAACTCTCCGCGCGCTATATCACTAACCGCTTTTTACCCGATAAGGCGATCGATTTGATCGATGAGGCGGCTGCCGAATTGAAAATGCAGATCGAATCCGAACCTTACGCCCTCTCCCACACCAAGAGATTAGTGCAACAATTAGAGGTAGAAAAACAAGCCTTGCTCATGGAGGAAAACCCTAGCAACAAGCAACGCCTAGAGGAGGTGCAAAAGGAACTTGGCAACGCCTTAGAGGAAAAACAACGCCTAGAGGCGCAATTTGAAAATGAAAGGCGGGTATTTAAGGACATCGCGCAGGCTAAGAATAATATAGAGAGTTTGAGACGCGAATCCGAGCTAGCCAAACGCCAGTCCGAATTTGAAAAAGCCGCTAAAATCGATCATGGCGAGATTCCTAAGTTAGAGCAGGCAGTGCGTGATTTAGAGGCACAATGGGCGCGCATGCAAGATCAGGGAAGTTTGTTGCAACACGCAGTCACTAAGGATAGTATCGCGCGCATTGTGAGCAAATGGACGCATATTCCGGTCCAAAAGATGTTACAAGAGGAAAAAGACAAGATTTTACACATCGAGCAGGAGCTAGCTAAGAGTGTGATCGGGCAATCCCAGGCCATTAGCGCGATTGCTAAAGCCATTAAGCGCAATAAGGCAGGCTTGAGTGATCCCAATAAACCCATTGGAAGTTTTCTATTCTTAGGACCTACAGGTGTGGGCAAAACCCAAAGTGCCAAGACGCTAGCGCAATTTCTCTTTGATAGCCAAAAGAATTTGATTAGGCTGGACATGAGCGAATACATGGAAAAACACGCAGTGAGTCGTTTGGTGGGCGCACCCCCCGGGTATGTGGGCTATGAAGAGGGGGGGCAACTTACTGAGGCGGTTAGGCGTAGCCCTTATAGCGTGCTCCTCTTTGATGAGATTGAAAAAGCGCACCCGGAGGTGTTTAACATGCTCTTACAGGTGCTCGATGAGGGACGGCTTACAGATAATAAGGGCGTGGTGGTGGATTTTAAGAACACCATCATTATTTTGACCAGCAATATCGCTAGCGATAAAATCTTGGAGTTTGAAAACATCCATGCCAAGCACAAAGCCGAACAAGAGGTGTTGAAAGCCTATGACATTGAGAGCGATCAGATCATGGAATTGAGCGAAGAGCACGATAAACAAGCTATGGTGCAAGAAGCCCTGAAAGCCTACTTTAAGCCCGAATTTTTAAACCGCTTAGATGACATTGTGATCTTCAACCCTTTGCACTTGGAATCCATCATGCAAATTGTAGATTTGATGTTTGCAGATATTCAAGAGAAACTCAGCGAGCGGGGGGTGCAAATAGAGTTGAGCCCGCAGGCTAAGGAATACATCGCCAAAAGCGGGTTTGATCCCATTTATGGTGCGCGCCCTCTTAAACGCGCTTTATACGAAGAAGTGGAGGATAGATTAGCTACGCTTCTTTTGGAAACAGATAGCGCACATTTGAGCGATAAACATCTTCTATTTGATGTGCAAGAGGGTAAAATCGTGATTGACCAACTCTAGCCGCATACTTTAATTAAAAGGAATATCCGTGCGTTCGTTTTCTTTGGGCAAACAGATTTTGATGCTTTGGGGTTTTGTGATGGGGGCGATATTCGTCGTTTTGGTGCTTTTTTACCACAACAACAAGCGATCGGTCTCCCATGTCAATCGCCTTGTCTCCAATGATTTACAAGAACTTTTAGAGGAGCAGATCAAACTCTCTGTGGATGTTTTGGCTTTTAGTATTTCTGAGACTCTCAAAGACATCCCCCATGCCACAGACGCACAGAAAAAGAAGGTTGTTGCGGATATGGTCGCTAATTTCCGCTTTGAAAAGGATCGATCGGGCTATTTCTTTGTCTATGAAGGGTATGTGCCCTTTGTGATGCCCAACTTGAAGGGCGATCTTTCTAGGTTTAAGAATATGCAGGATAAAAATGGGGTTTATATCATCCAAGAACTCCACAAGGTAGCCATGAATAACGGGGGCTTTGTGCATTATGTGTTCCCTAAACCCTTGCCCGATGGGAGCATGCGCGATGTCCCTAAAATCTCCTATGCTAAAAAGATCGCAGGCACGCCTAATTGGTGGATTGGCACAGGGATGTATGCCGACAATATCGCCCAACGCACCCACCGCATTTCCCAATCCATCGATGACGATTTAACTGAAAAATTTTATGTCTATGCGCTGATTGTGTTGCTTTTTTTGTTCGTGGTTGTGGTCCCGCTTTACTATGGCTTTTACCGCAAAATTACGGGGAATATCAGTGCCTTAAGCGGTTCGCTCAAAGAGTTTTTTTGCCTTTGTTAATTACCATGCCAAGAAAGAGCCTAAAGAGTTGAATTTAAAATCTAGGGACGAGTTAGGCGACATGGCGCGCGCCTTGAAAAGCAATTTAAAAGAAGCGGTCGAACATTTCCAAGCCGATCAACATTTTTCCAAAGATGCTTTGCATGTCTTAGATGGTGCGCACATGGGGGATTTTAGTCGGGGTATCCATGCCTATGCGGCCAATCCCGAACTCCAACGCTTAGGCAAGGATTTAAACGCCTTTTTTGAATTTTTAAGCCAAATGTTTAGCCGTATCCGCAATGCCCTCCAAGCCTACTCCAACAATGATTTTAAGGAAGGCATGGACCTTGCAAACTTAAATGGTGGGTTTTTACAACTGGCTAATGACATTAACACCTTGCAACAAAGCATTGTCCATTCGCTTAAAAACTCTTTAGACATCGCCCACGCCCTCCGCCAAGAAACCGATTCGCTCAATGAAACCAGTAGCCGCTTACAAGAGGCTTCTAAGCAACAAGTTAGCTCCCTAGAACAGACCACTGGCGCACTGGAGCAAATTAGCCAAAGCATGCAGAGCATTAACACCAAGAGCCAAGAGGTGATCGAACAATCTGATGGGATCAAAAATATGGTGGTGATCATCAATGAGATCGCCGATCAAATCACGCTACTAGCCTTGAACGCCGCCATTGAAGCCGCACGCGCAGGCGAGCATGGGCGGGGCTTTGCGGTGGTGGCTGATGAAGTGCGCAAACTAGCCGAGCGCACCCAAAAATCTTTGGGCGAGATTGAGATCAACACCCAATCACTCACCCAATCCATTAATGACACCGCACACGCCATAGAGGAGCAGACTTTAAGCATTGACAAGATCAGCGCAGCAATGGAGGCTTTGGAAAAAAACAATGGCAAACAACGCCGAGATCACCGCAACTTCCTTGAATATTAGCCAAAATGTGCAAAAAATTGCGCAAAATATCCTCGATGAAGCCAATAGCAAGAAGTTTTGATCACTAGTAATAGAGTTGTAGTCAATTTGGTTTCCTTCCATAGCTAGGTTCTATTAGAAAGGATCTCCATGCCCTCATTTTCTCTAGGCAAACAAATTGTGGCTTTGTGGATGCTCACCATTGTGGCGATGGTTGCGACCTTGTTGCTCTTTGCACAAAACAACCGCGATTCGGTCCGCCAAGTCAATGCTCTAGTGAATAAAGATTTAAAGGACATGCTAGGTGGCAAGCTCAAATTGGCCATCGATACCGCAAGCTTTAATATTGCCCATGCTATTAAAGAAGCCCCCACACAAGTAGCCAAAGAACAGATCATTGTTAAAATGCTCAAGGGCTTCCGCTATGATGAGGATAAATCGGGCTACTTTTTTGCCTACAACAAATACACCCCGATTTACACCGCCAACCCCAAATACCACATTGGCCAAAGTGCTGCAAATGTCAAGGATAAAAACGGCGTGTATTACATCAAAGAACTTTACAATGCTGCGATGGCTGGGGGTAATTTTGTCTATTATGTTTCACCTAAGCCTTTGGATAATGGCCAAGTCCGCTACACCAACAAGATTTCCTATGCGCAAAAAATCGCAGGCACGCAGGATTGGTGGGTGGGCGGGGGGATGTATATGGACAATATCCAAGAGCGCACCCATAGCATCACCCAGCTCATCGATCACAACTTGAGCCATAAATTCTATATCCATGTGGTTTTGGTGCTGATCTTTTTGGTGGTGGTGGTGATTCCGCTTTATTATCTCTTTTACCACAAGATCACGGGCAATATCCGCACCCTAAGTAGGGCACTCAAAGATTTTTTCGCCTTTGTCAATTACAAAGATAAAAAAGTGCCTCAAGAGATTGTGTTGCGTTCTAAGGACGAATTGGGGCAAATGGCGCGCGCGCTCAACACCAGCATTCAAGAGGCGGTGCAACATTTGCAAGCCGATCAAGCCCTCTCTAAGGAGGTTTTAGCGGTGCTCAATAGTGCGCGCACGGGGGATTTCACCCAAAATATCCACGCCCAAGCAATCAATCCGGAGCTCCAGCATTTGGGGAGCAATCTCAATGATTTTTCGCTTTTTCTCAGCCAGACTTTCCATAAAATTTCCACGACCATTGAAACCTATTCGCAAAATGATTTTAGGGCTAAAATGGATACCACTCAGTTGCAGGGTGGGTTTTTACAATTAGCTAATAATATCAACACTTTGCAACAAAGCATTATCGCTTCTTTGCAAAACTCCTTAGATTTTGCCCACGCACTCAACCAAGAAACCCACACCCTCAATGAAGCCACCCATGCCATGCAAGATGCCTCCAAGCAACAAGGCCGATCGCTGGAGGCAACCACGCATGCCCTAGAGAAAATCACCGCTTCCACCCAAAGCGTGAATGCCAAGAGTCAAGAGGTGATTGAACAATCTGAGGGGATTAAAAACATGGTGATCACCATTACAGAGATTGCCGATCAAATTAGCTTGTTGGCTCTCAATGCCGCCATTGAGGCCGCCCGTGCAGGCGAGCATGGGCGGGGTTTTGCGGTGGTGGCTGATGAGGTCAGAAAACTAGCTGAACGCACCCAAAAGTCTTTGGGCGAGATTGAGATCAACACCCAATCACTCACCCAATCTATCAATGATAGCGCACAAGCCATCAAGGAACAAACACAAGGGATTGCCCAAATTAACGAGGCCATGCAAGAATTAGAGCAGAGCGTAACGCATAACACCCAAATTGCGCTCACTTCCTCAAACATTAGCGACAATGTGCAAAAGATCGCCCAAGACATCCTCAAAGAAGCCAATAACAAGAAATTTTAAACCTTGTTTTCGTGGGCAAGAGGGGTTATTTTCTAATTTGATCAATGGCCTTTCTGTATTGTTTTAAATCGGCATTTTGGACCCAAGAGACTATTTTTTTCACCACAACCCCATAAGCCTTGCTTAGAATGGTTTGGATCGCATCGTGATGGTTTTTGTCCATCCTACCACCAACTGTATTTGCCTCATCAAAACTATCCAAACTTGTTGCGCCACGGCTGACGGAGTTTGCACCCGCAAAACTATCCGAACTTGTAGCTTCTTGGAAATAAGAATAAGTGATGGCATGTTCGGCACCGACATTGATGGCAAAGTTGTGGGTCGTCCGCCCCGTCTTGGGTTCAAAGAATTTAAACAAGACAGCACCAGCACTTTGATCCACCGTTGTATTCATATCGGTGTCCTCTGGATTATCTGTGTTGATATCCGCATCAACTAATATACCTATCCACCCCCTGATTTTGACAATGGAGTAAATTTTGCTTTTTTGTTCGGGTGTTAAATTTTGCGCAGATGCTAGGTGTATGATGTTATAACCCTTTTTTTCAAAAATCTCTTGCACTTGTTTCACCAAAGCATTTTGGAATTGCCCGATATAGGGCTGGACATTTTCATCTGCTTGGATGTGTGGGGTTAAGATTGCAATGGTGTGGTTGTTGGCTTCTTCTTGCCTAATATCGATGGGGTAATTAAAATCTAGGGGAGTAGCATTTTTTTTGAAAAGTTGCGTGCTTTTTGGCTTGGCTAGTTTTTTGTGCCTGCGTCCATAGCACAGCCTGAGAGGGCAAGGGATACTCCCGTTAATGTTAATAATACACTCTTTGTGATATTGCGCATGGGACTCCTTAAAAATTAAAAGGCTGTCATTTTGGGATTTTCTTGGTTAATTTTAGTTTAAAGTGCCATGATTTTCAATGCAAACCCCACAAGGGATTTTTAGGGTGGATTTAATCAAATGGGGATAAAATGGGGAATGGGGGAGCAACACAAAGGAGAACCATGCAACTTGATCCCAGCATTTTTAGAGAATACGACATTAGAGGGATTTTTGGGCAACATCTCACCCAAGAGGTGGTTTATAATATTGGTGTGTATTTGGGACGCTTGATGGCTTTGAGCGGACCACGCGTGGCGGTGGGCTATGATGCGCGCACGCATTCAGCGGCTTTATTTGAGTGGCTTAAAAATGGCTTGCAAAACTCTTTAGAGGTCTATGATTTGGGCTTGATCCCCACACCCGTAGCTTATTTCACAACCTTTAACAAAATTGAGGGGATTAGCACCTCCCACTCGATCATGATCACCGGATCGCACAACCCGCCCGACTACAATGGCTTTAAAATCACGCTGGACCAACAGCCCTTTTATGGCGCACAAATCCAAGCCCTCAAAGAACAAATCGCCAAGCAACCCCTAGCATACGCCCCCAGCCCCACCACGCCTAAAAAACTCAATGCCCTTAGGGCTTACCATGAATATTTGATCCAAGCCTTCAAGCACCTCCAAAACTTCCCCTATAAAATCGCACTGGATTTTGGGAATGGCGTGGGGGCTTTGGGGCTAGAACCCGTGCTAAAAGCACTCAATGCCAGTTTTGATAGCCTCTATGCTAACCCAGATGGGACTTTCCCCAACCACCACCCCGATCCTAACGAATCCAAGAATCTAGCGGATCTCAAGGCACACATGCAAGAAAAAAGCATAGAAATTGGGCTTGCCTTTGATGGCGATGCCGATCGAATCGCCCTGCTCACGCCTAAGCGCACCTATGGGGGCGATGAGTTAGCCATTGTGCTAGCCGAGCAGATGTTAAAACAGGGGATCAAGCCCCTAGTGATCGGGGAGGTCAAATGTTCGCAGGTGATGTATGACACCATTAATAGCTTTGGTCAGGCGTTGATGTATAAAACCGGGCATAGCAATTTAAAAGTCAAGCTCAAGGAAACTAAGGCGCATTTGGCAGCCGAGATGAGCGGGCATCTCTTTTTTAACGATCGCTATTTTGGCTATGATGATGCCCTTTATGCGGCTTTACGGCTTTTAGAGTTGTTAAAACAACAAAGCCCTCAAGAGCTAGAGGCGCGCATGGGGGCTTTGCCCTATTCTTACAAAACTGCCGAGGAAAAAATCAGCGTGCCAGAAGAGCAAAAATTCCAAATCATTGAAAAGCTTAAAGATTCGCTTAAAGCTCCCCTACCGCCCAACTTCCCGCCCATTATTGAGGTGATCAGCATTGATGGCGTGCGGGTGATCTTTGAGCAAGGCTTTGGACTGGTGCGTGCGAGCAACACCACCCCCATGCTAGTAACCCGCTTTGAGGGCAAGGACCAAGCTTGTGCAGAGCGTTACAAAAAGACTTTGTTAGATTTGTTGGAGCTATAAAGAAAAGGGGAGGGAAGCTCCCCCAAGGGGGGGAGGGAGAAACCGCAATTAGTCTTGGTTATTGCTGTTATTGCTGTTGTTGCTATTGTTGCTGTTATTGCGGTTGCTGTTGTTGCTGTTATTGCTGTTGTTGCTGTTCCTGCTGTTGTTGCTGTTGTTGCTCATAACATACTCCTTTCATGGATTTGAAAACTCCAAGACCCATCAGGCTTGCGCCCGATTGACCTTTTGTTTTCATAGGCGCATTCTAGCGTAAGTCTTGTTTACTTTGGTAAACAGACAGATATAAATTTTTTTTAGACATAAATAATAAACTTTAGGTTTCTCATAATATGTCTCTAGTTTATTGCCATAGCATCATCAAAACCATGTGCATGCGCCCTCAGCCCCGCCATCACCACAAAATTTAGTGCCCATTTTGGGTTTGCAAAAATCCCAAATTTGGGTCTATCCCACATCAAAGCAAAAGCTCACTCCAATGCGATTTTTTCACCAACCACATTAGGTTTTCTAGGCAAGTTGTAGCGGCGGCGTTTCTCCCAAAGGGATTTGCGGCTAATGCCTAGCCTCTTGGCTAATTCGGTGTCGGTGTAGCAGGGGCTAAATTGCTGGATAGCACTTTTTTCATAATCTTGGATGGAGAGCAGACCTGAGGGGATCAAGGGCTCCTCACCCTCCAAATAATGCACGATCCCCTCAAATTCCAAATTATCATGCCCGACAAAAGAAACCATCGCATGGTGGTTGGGGAGCATTTTTAAAAGCTTTTCACGATCTTGGTGGCGCAAAACCTCTAAATGCGTGATGTAGGCTGCATGCAGATGACTAGGCTCGTGCCTGAAAACTTCTTGGATGCTATGGGTTTTTAAAAGAAAAAAACTCCAAGTCTAGCCCATTGACCCGAGCGTAGTTTAGTGCAAACAAGTCGGCGGTGTTTTGGGTGTGGCTGTGCAAAACAAGGGGGAGGGCATCTTCGCAACTATAGCTCACATTGAGGTCTTGGGCTATGAAGTCTAAATACCGCTCATGGACTCCTGCACGCACCATCGCCTCTTTGTAAGCTTTGTGGTAAGTGATTTTGCGAATCAGCTCATCCATTTTAAAGGGCTTTAAAATATAATCCCTAGCACCCGCTTTGATCGGGCGATTCACACCATCTTCACTCACAAATGAAGCCATCATGATCGTGATCGCCCTTGAGTTTTTGCGTACAAAATGTTCGCAACGATCCACGCAAACCTTAGCAGAGATCAACACCACATCGTAATCTTCTTTAAAGTGGTGGAAAATACTCGAAGCACTCTGGCACTTATAGCCTAGACTACTCAAAGCAGAGGCAATGCTTTGGGCTAAATGCACTTCATCTTCAATGATTAAAACGCTCTGTGTTCTGTTCATCTTGCTTGGGTGGGTGCTAAGATACTGGTTTGGACCAACACTTGCGCGCCCACGCCCTCCTTTCTTCCAATAAACCCTAAGCCCTCTGTTGTGGTTGCTTTCAGGTTAATTTGATGGGGTTGGATTTTTAAGAGTTTGGCTAGATTTTGGCAAATGGCAGTGCGGTAGGGGGCAATTTTAGGGATTTGGGCAAAAAGGGTGGCATCGATGCCCACCACCACATGCCCCAAATTTTGTACCAAGCCATAAATGCTTTGTAACATGAGGGCAGAATCTATGCCCACATAGGCAGAGTTTTCATCGCTATAATACATGCCAATGTCTCCGCCCTTGATTGCCCCCAATAGCGCATCTATCAGGGCGTGCAAAAGCACATCCCCATCGCTATGGGCTCTAAAACCTTGCTGTTGGCTATCTTTAGGATCGATCTGCACGCCCCCTATTTTCATCACTTTACTAGGCTCAAATCCATGCACATCAAAACCTATCCCCAAGGAGTGGCTAGAAACTTGTGGCTGGGAGGGTAGATCATGTGCATAGGTGAGTTTGTGCAGACGCGTGCTCCCAGAGATATACGCTACCCGCGCGCCCAAGCTCAAGATCGCGCTGCTCTCATCGCTAAAAACCCCCGTGGCATAAGCTTTTTTGAGCACGGCTGTGCGGCAGAGCTGGGGGGTTTGCACGCACCGCACCCCATTACGATCAAGCACTTGACTATCTTGGTAGATCAGCGTATCGCTTGGGGGCAAACTAGGGGCGACACAATCTAAAACTTGCTCGTGCATGGCTGAAAACAGATTGTATAAAACAAGGTGATCCAAATAAAAACGCGCCACATCACTCACCATCACTAGGGGTGTATCCACTAGATCGAGTGCATTTTGCACGGATTGTTGCCGGGTTTTGCCCCCCAAGATCACGCTGACAAGAGAGTTGTTAAACCGCTGTTGGAGATAAATTTGCTCCACTGGGTGGCTGACCACCAAGAAAATACGCGCAAAACATGCCATGCCTTGAAAATCCCGGCACACCTTTTCTAACAAGGGCATGCCCTCTAGGGGCCACCATTGTTTTTTGATCTGAAAAGCACCCCCCAAACTTTCCAAAAAACGCACACTTGATCCAGCTGCAGGCAAGATAAGCGAAACACCCATAGACTTAAAAGCCTGAAAATCTGACAAAGAAACAGACATACCCAACACGCACAACCCACCATTTATAAAAGTAACAAAATATTCTAGCATTCTAAATCTTAAAGGGGTGTTAGGGCAATTTAAGCCAGCATTTAAAAGCTTATGTTAGGGTGTAGGATTTTTAAATATAAAGGAGTCTAGATGAGCCGCGCAAATTATTTAGCCAAACGCGCCAACGATGCGATTAAAACCCAACTACATTATGCCAAGCAAGGTATGGTTACTGAAGAGATGGAATACATCGCCAACATTGAGGAATTGAGTCCGGAGTTGGTGCGCTCTGAAGTGGCACGGGGGCGTTTGATCATTCCGGCTAATACCCAGCACCAAAATTTAGAGCCTATGGGTATCGGCATTGCGCTCAAAACTAAGATTAACGCCAATATTGGGAGTTCTGCCATTATCCATTCTGTAGATGAAGAAGTGCAAAAACTCCAAGTGGCGATCAAATACGGGGCAGATACAGTGATGGATCTCTCCACCGGTGGGGATTTGGACGCGATTCGATCTGAGATTATTAACGCCTCCAGTGTGCCTATTGGCACCGTGCCGATGTATCAAATTTTGCACGATGTGAATAACGATGTGATGAAACTAGACATCGATACGATGTTGGGGGTATTAGAAAAACAGGCTAAACAGGGGGTGAGTTATTTTACTATCCACTGCGGATTTTTGCTCGAGCACATGCCTTTTGTGAGCCAGCGTAAAATGGGGATTGTGAGTCGGGGAGGGAGCTTGATGGCAGCTTGGATGATGCATTACCATAAACAAAACCCCTTTTATACAGCCTTTGATGACATCTTAGCCATTTGCCAACAATACGATGTGAGTTTGAGTTTAGGGGATTCTTTGCGCCCCGGATGTTTAGCTGATGCGAGCGACACCGCCCAATTTGCCGAGCTGAAGGTGTTAGGCGAGCTAGCCCAAAGAGCCTATGAAAAAGATGTGCAGGTGATGATTGAGGGTCCCGGGCATGTGCCCTTAAATCAAATTGAACGCAATGTCAAACTCCAGCAAGAGTTTTGTAACCAAGCCCCCTTTTATGTGCTAGGACCTTTAGTAACTGATATTGCGGCCGGCTACGATCACATCGCCAGCGCGATTGGGGCATGTGTAGCCGCGTGGAAAGGGGTGGCTATGCTCTGCTATGTAACCCCCAAAGAGCATCTAGGCTTGCCTAATGCCAAAGATGTGAGAGAGGGGATTTTAGCCTACAAAATCGCCGCCCATGCTGCTGACATCGCACGGGGGCGAATCAACGCCCGCGTGCGCGATGACTTAATGAGCGATGCTAGGTATGCCTTTGAGTGGAACAAGCAATTTGAGCTCGCCTTGGATCCGGATCGTGCTAGAGAATACCACGATGAGGCTCTGCCCCAAGAGGTGTTTAAAGAAGCGGAGTTTTGCTCCATGTGTGGTCCTAAATTCTGTAGCTATAAGGTGAGCCAAGACATCTTTAAAAATTATAAGGGGGCTTAGGGTTTTTCTCTAGTGGAGGCGAGGTAGTAATAAATTGCCTTGATCTCATCGGGGGTGAGGTTGTAGCGGGGCATGATGGATTTACCATTGGTGAGGGCTTTCTTAAAGGCTTCAAACTCGAGGTTATTGATGGGGGGGGCTTTAATCAAATGTTTTTGATTATCTTGTATGTATCCGGTGATCACTTGTTCTGTGCCCAAAGCCCCATGGCACTTGGCACAGCTGATGTTGCGGGGGTTATTGTAAAGTTCCTTGCCATATTCGGCGGTGGTGATAAAGCTATTTTCTGTGGCTAGGCTGGTGCCAACCAATAAAAACAAGCCACCCAACAGTCTTTGTAAGCAAGCGATCGCGCACATCGTCCCTATCTTTCAAAAATTTTGATTATAATAGCACAAAAACTTTGGTGAGCTTAAGATGGTTTTACTAGACGGGCAGGCATTGGCAAAGTTAAAAGAAAAGGAGCTGTGTAACGCAGTGCAAGAGCTCTCTTTAGTGCCTACTTTGGTGGTGATCTTGGTGGGTCAAGACCCGGCTAGCGTGCTCTATGTCAATATGAAAGTCAAGGCGTGTAAGCGCGTGGGGATTGCTTGCATGTTACAAAATTTTGAATCCACAATCTCTCAAGATCGCTTGTTCCAAGCCATTCAAGCCTATAATGATGACCCACAAGTGCATGGGATTTTAGTCCAATTACCCTTGCCAACACACATGGATACTAGAGAGGTGATTGAGAGCATTGACCCGTATAAAGATGTCGATGGTTTCCACCCGCTCAATGTCGGGCGGGTCTATTCTAATAGTGCTTCTAAAGGTTTTTTACCCGCTACGCCCATGGGGGTGATGGAGTTGCTAGAACATTACCAAATCCCCATCAAAGGGCAGGATGTCGCCATTATTGGGGCGAGCAATATCATTGGCAAGCCTCTAGCCTCTTTAATGTTAAACGCCGGGGCGACCATCAGTCTATGCCATATTTTGACTAAGGACATTAGCTTTTATACCCAAAATGCTGACATTGTGTGCGTGGGGGTAGGCAAACCAAAGCTCATCCAAGCCCCCATGATCAAAGCCGGTGCGGTGGTGGTGGATATTGGGATCAACAAGGACGAACAGGGCAAAGTTGTAGGTGATGTGGATTTTGATGGCGTGCAAAAGAAGGTAAGCTATATTACGCCCGTGCCTCGAGGTGTAGGACCAATGACGATTTCTTGTTTGTTGCAAAATACCCTTTTAGCAGCCAAGAGGGTAGAGACTTCTTCAAAGGATTAAGATGGCGTTGTTAAAAAGTTTGCGCGATTTTGCACTGAGCTGGGTGGGCACGATCGTTTTAGTGCTCTTGGCAATTTTCTTTGTCGCCCAAGCCTTTGTGATTCCCTCCCGCTCCATGGTGGGCACTCTTTATGAGGGGGATATGCTCTTTGTGAAAAAGTTTAGCTATGGTATCCCCTTGCCCCGCCTGCCTTGGTTGGATTTTAACCTGCTCCCTGATTTTAGGGGGAATGGGCATTTATTTGAGGGCAAAAGACCCCAAAGGGGCGAAATTGTGGTCTTTATCCCCTACACAAACAAGGGTTACTGGGTTAAAAGGCTTTTTGCCACTGGGGGCGATGAGGTGATTTTTAATCAAGAGGGTTTTTATTTGCACCCCAAAGAGAGCGATACAGACACTAATTACATTGCTAAGAACTTCCCCAACCACACCATTAAGAATTTTTTTAGGCAAAGACTTTGTTTTTGCCCCCTATGCCTCCAAACACCCCGGGATTTTTTATAGCCAAAATAATGTGGCTTTTGCCAACATGCAGATACTCCATGCAACCCAACCCTTTGGCGTGGCAATGCAACTCATTGACCTGGAGGGCACGCCTGCCTTTTACACCAAGATCGAACCCGATCACTTCTTTATGATCGGGGATAATCGCGATGATAGCACCGACTCGCGTTTTGTGGGGAGTGTGCCCTATAGCCACATTATAGGCACGCCGTGGTTTGTCTATTTTAGTATCAACTTGACTAACAGCGTTGAGGCTAACACCAAAAACCCTAAAAATCTCTTCACCGTGCGCTGGAAACGCATGTTTAAAAGCGTGGAGGGCTTGGAGCGCCAAATCCCCACACCCAACAAAGTGGGGAGCTGATGCAAACTTTAAAGGTTGTGGTGGGCTGTGATCATGCGGGCTTGGATTTAGCCCACTTTGTGTGTGCGTTTTTAGAACAAAAACAAGCCCAAGTAACGATATTTGCGCCCCCTAAGGGGCAACGGGTGGATTACCCCGATTTTGCTTACCAAGTAATTGATGCTTTAAAGCAGGATTGCCAAGCCAAGGGCGTTTTGGTGTGTGGGAGTGGGATTGGCATGAGCATAGCTTGTAATAGAGTGGCTGGCATGCGCGCTGCTCTTTGCACGGATGCCTACATGGCTAGAATGGCAAGATTACACAATGATGCCAATGTGCTGTGTTTGGGGCAAAATGTTATAGGCTTTGGGGTGGCTCAAAGTATCTTAGAGGCTTTTTTTAGCACAGAGTTTGAGGGCGGGCGGCATGCCCTCCGCCTAGCCAAACTAGAGGGGCAATCATGTTAGCCCAGTGGATGCTCATCACGCTCATGGTGCTCTTTGTAGCTTATATGGCGGTGCGGGCGTTTTTTTACCGCTCCATTGCCAAAAAACAAGAAAAGTATTCCGCATCCATGAAACTCACCTTGCAAGAAGCTGAGGTTTTGATCCAAAAACACCAATTACAGCTCCAACGCTCTTTAGGCACCATTGATATTTTAACCCATGAGATGAATGCACTCAAAGATGAGGTCAAGGTTTTAAAACAACGCAACGCCCAATACCGCCTAGAAACCGACAAATACAAGGCACGGATCAAAGAGTTAGAACAAAAAATTGAGGCATTGTTATAAGGAAGTCTATGTTTAGCCAAAAGCTCAAATCCCAGCTCCACGACAATATTAGAGAAATTGAAAATTACCCACAAAGCGGTATTTTATTTAAAGACATCACACCTTTAATCAGCCACCCGACTTTATTTGGTGCTCTCATTGATGCACTCAAGGATCGCTACAAGCACCACAGCCTAGATTTTGTGGTGGGCATTGAGGCACGGGGGTTTATTCTAGGTGCAGCCCTAGCCCATGCCTTGCGGGTGGGGTTTGTGCCCATACGCAAAAAGGGCAAGCTCCCCTTTAAGACTCTGAGTGCGGATTATAGCCTAGAGTATGGCAAGGACAGTGTGGAAATCCATGCCGATGCCCTGCGTGGGATTAAAGATGCCCATGTGATTTTGGTTGATGATCTCATTGCCACAGGGGGGACAGCTCTAGCCAGCTTAGAATTGTTAGACAAACTACAAGCCAAGTGCATTGAGGCGTGTTTTTTTGATCGCACTTAGGAGTTTGGGCGGGTTGCAAAAAATCGCCGAACAAGCCAATGTTTTCAGTGTTTTAGAGTATGAACGCTAAGGGTTTTGCGTGGAAGCTTTCATTATAGATTTGTGGGACAAATACGCTGCCACTTGGGGTTATTTGATCTTGTTTTTTTGGAGCATTTTAGAGGGTGAGATCGGCTTGATCTTGGCTGGGATTGCCAGTTATGCCGGGCATATGAATATCTTTTTGGCAATTTTGGTGGCTGGTTTGGGGGGATTTACCGGGGATCAGATTTATTTTTTATGTGGGCAGGACTAGCAAGCATTACATCAAAAAACGCCTCGAAAAACAGCGGCGTAAGCTCGCCCTAGCCCATTTGCTCTTGCAAAAATATGGTTGGTTCATCATCTTCATCCAACGCTACATGTATGGCATGCGCACCATTATCCCAATCAGCATTGGGATCACCCGTTATAGTGCGCTCAAATTTGCGCTCATCAATCTTTTAAGTGCTTTTGTGTGGGCATCGATCACCATTTTACTGGCTTGGTATTTTGGGGAGCAGATTTTTGCCTTGCTCGAATTGCTTAAGCGTTATCCTTACCTTGTTATACTGCTCTTGGTCTGTATGCTGGGTGGCGTGTTTTGGTATTTCAGGGCACATACAAAGAGGATTGATAAAAAAAATCCAAAAAGTCCAGCAGGGCTTAGAACTCAAGAAAGGGAAAGAATGTTAAAACTGAAGTTAGAGCAGGCTTCTTTTGAAGCCTTAGAAGCCGATGTAGCGATTGTGTTTGTGGTGGAGAAGGATTTAAAATCCCCTTGGATACACAATAAACACCAGCTAGAAACTTTCAATTACGAGGGTGAGGGCGTGTTTGTGGATCAACACCACAAGGTCGTTTATGTGGGTGTGGCTAAAAGCGATGTGCATTTATTTAGAGAGGCTGCTTGCCAAGCTATTAGAGCCATTAAAAAAGTGCATTTTAAAAGTGCCAAAGTGGGACTCTATGCCGCTAAACATTCTGTAGAACAATATGCTCTCTCAGAAACGATGTTGGCAATTTTTACAGGTTTGCAATTTGGCATGTATGAATATGAGGTTTATAAGGAGAAAAAAACAGAAACCCACCTCAAAGAGGTTTTTGTAGCCCTAGGCGATGCTAAGGAATTTGAGGAAGAGCCCCATACGCTCAAAGGGGTTTTAGAAAAGAAAATCCATAAAGCCCATGTTTTGGTCGAACATGTCAATTTGGCGCGCGATTTAGTCAATACACCGCCCAATGTCGCCAGTGCGCCCTATGTGGCTAACATCGCCCAAGATTTGGCGGAAAAAAATGGGTTGGATTGTTTCGTGCATGATGAGGATTATTTGAAAGAGAAAAAGATGGGGGCTTATTTGGCGGTCAATCAGGCTTCTGCTAACCCGCCCCAACTTGTCCATGTGATCTACAAGCCCAAACATGCCAAGAAAAAAATTGTCCTAGTGGGTAAGGGCTTGACTTATGATTGTGGTGGGCTGAGTATTAAGACTGCTGAATATATGATTACCATGAAAGCGGATAAGGGTGGGGCGTGTGCGGTCTTAGCCACGATCAATGCTCTAGCACATTTGGGCGTGGAGGCGGAGGTGCATGCTGTGTTGGGTCTAGCTGAAAACATGATTGCGGGCAACTCTTATCGCCCCGATGATATTTTGATCTCCAAAGAGGGCAAGACTATCGAGGTGCGTAATACGGACGCAGAGGGGCGTTTGGTGTTGGCAGATTGCTTGAGTTTTGCCCAAGATTTAGAACCTGATTTGATTGTGGATTTTGCCACCCTCACGGGGGCTTGCGTGGTGGGTCTAGGCTCTTATACCAGCGGGATTATGGGCAATAATGAGGAACTCAAAAGCCAGTTTGAAAAATCTGCTCTCAAAAGCGGGGAGTTGGTGGCTAAATTGCCCTTTAACCGGCATTTACGCAAACTTTTAGATTCTAAAATGGCAGACATTAGCAACATCACCCCCGTGCGTTATGGTGGGGCGGTTACGGCTGGGTTGTTCTTAAACGAGTTTATCCGCGAGGCTTACAAGGATAAGTGGTTACACATTGATATTGCAGGACCGGCTTATGTTGAAAAAGATTGGGATGTGAATACGCCGGGCGCTAGTGGGGCGGGCGTGCGTATGTGCGTGCAATTTGTGCTCGATGTCTTGGCTAAATCTTAATGGGTCTCTCTGTTGGGATTGTGGGCTTACCCAATGTGGGTAAGTCCAGCTTGTTTAATGCGCTCACCCGCACCGCCCAAGCCCAAAGTGCTAATTACCCTTTCTGCACCATCGACCCCAATAAAGCTATTGTAGATGTGCCCGATGTGCGTTTAAAGGAACTAGCCAAGATTGTCAAACCTCAAAAAATCCAGCACTCTAGCGTGGAATTTGTGGATATTGCTGGGCTCATCAAGGGGGCTTCTACTGGTGAGGGCTTGGGTAACCAATTCCTGGGGCATATCAAAGAATGTGCGGTGATCTTGCATGTGGTGCGTTGTTTTGAGGATGATGACATCACGCATGTCAGCGGCGAGGTCAATCCCTTAAGCGACATTGAAACCATAGAGATCGAGCTCATTTTAGCCGACATCCAAACCCTCCAAAAACGCATGGAAAAACTGAGTAAGTTAGCCAAGAGCAACAAAGAAGCCCAAGCACATTTAAACCTCGCCCAAAATCTCTTAGAACACCTCAATGCCTTGCAACCTGCTAGTAGCTTTGCTGGTAAAAACAACCCCTACTTTGAGGAGTTGGAAAAAGAATTGCGTTTTTTTGAGCACTAAAAAAGGTGATCTATGTGGCTAATGTGGGCGAGGCAGATGCCAGCTCTTTAAATGCCCATGCATGCCGTGTGCGGGATTTAGCCCAGCAAAGGGGGGCGTGTTTTGTGGGTTTGAGTGCCAAGCTAGAGGAGGAGCTAGGGAGCATGGAAACCACAGAAGCCCAAGAGTTTTTAGAAAGTTTGGGGGTTAAGCAAAGCGGGCTAGAACAGGTCATTAGCCTAAGCTTCCAACAATTGGGCTTGATGAGCTATTTCACCGCTGGGGTGAAAGAGGTTAGGGCTTGGACGATTGCCAAGGGCTCGAGTGCGCCAGTGGCTGCGGGGGTGATTCATAAGGACTTTGAAAAGGGCTTTATTAGGGCTGAAACGATCTCTTATAATGATTTTATTGCCTATGGGGGCGAGGCAGGCGCGCGCGCCAAGGGGGCGTTGAGGGTGGAGGGCAAAGATTATATCGTGCAAGATGGAGATGTGATGCACTTTAGATTCAATGTCTAGGTGTTATAATAGACCACCTTTTTAAGGAGAATGCATGACTAATAATTTAGCGCACATCGATCAGGTTACTAGCTTACATAAAAATAATGAACTCCAGCTTCTGTGCTTTAAATTAGGCAAAAATAGAGACCTCTATGCGGTGAATGTGTTTAAAATCCGCGAGGTGGTGAAATATGAGGGGAGTTTGACCATCATCAGCCACGAGCCTAATTCTTTGGTGGAGGGCTTGATCATCATTCGGGAGATGACCATCCCTTTGATTGACATGAAAAAATGGTTCTATTATGACAGCAACAACAAGCAAAAGGACTTGCGCCCTTACCGCGTTGAGCGGGCTGAGGGGGAGGATGATATTATCATGATCTGCGAGTTTTCGCGTTGGACCATTGGGGTGCGCATTTATGAAGCCGATCGCATCCTCAATAAAAAATGGACCGAGATCGAGCAGAGTGCAGGCGTGGGGGGCAATACGGGCAATTCTAAATTAGTCAGCCGCACCCGCTATTTTGATGGGCGTTTGGTGCAGGTGGTGGATATTGAAAAAATGCTAGTGGATGTCTTCCCTTGGATTGAAGATGAAAGCCGTGCGGAGTTAGAAAAACTCTCCAAAGTCTATAGCGATAAAATGGTTTTGCTGGCTGATGATTCGCCCAGTGTGCTTAAAACCATGCAAGTGATCTTAGACAAACTGGGAATCAAGCACTTGGATTTCATCAACGGGCAACAGCTCTTAGATTATCTCTTTGATAAAGAAACCATTGTTGAAGATGTGGGTCTAATCATCACCGATTTAGAGATGCCCGAGGCAAGTGGGTTTGAGGTGATCAGACGGACTAAATTAGACCCCAACACCGCTAAAATCCCCATTGTGGTCAATTCTTCTATGAGCGGGAGCTCCAATGAGGAGATGGCGCGCTCCTTGCATGCCGATGATTTCATTTCTAAGTCCAACCCCTTAGATGTGGAGCGTATCATTAAAAATTTCATGCACACAGAGCGGGCTTAGAGTGGATTATCATGCCATCCCCTCGCCCTGCTATGTCCTCGAATTAAGCAAGCTCCAGCACAATCTAGCCCTGCTAGAGAGGGTGCAACAAGAGGCAGGGGTTAAAATCTTACTTGCCTTGAAAGGTTTTGCCTTTTGGCGTTGCTTTGAGTGGGTGCGCCCCAATTTGCATGGATGTTGTGCCAGTGGGGTGCATGAGGCGTTATTAGCTTATGAGGAATTTGGCTCACGCGAGAGTGGGAAAGAGATTTGTGTTTTTAGTCCGGGTTATAAACCCGATGAGATAGCCCAGCTCCTCCCCATCGCCACGCACATTATCTTTAACTCTTTTAACCAATACACAGCTTACAAAGATTTAATTCTTAAGAAAAACCAGCAATTAGATAGCTTAGGGCTCTCACCCATTAAGATGGGCTTGAGACTCAACCCACTTTATAGCGAGGTTAGCCCCTTGATTTATAACCCCTGTGCCCCCTTTAGCCGTTTGGGGATCACGCCCAGTGCTTTTAACGAGGGTGTCGCAAAATACGGGCTAGAAGGCATTAGTGGGTTGCACTTCCACACGCATTGCGAACAAGATGCGTTAGCGTTCCAAAGAACCCTAGAACATATTGAAAAGCACTTTGGGGAGGCGATGACGCAAGTCCAATGGGTTAATTTTGGGGGCGGGCACCACATCACCAAAGAGGGTTACCAAGTAGAGGTATTAACCCAGTTGGTGCAGAATTTTAAAAGCCGCTATGCCAATATTTGTGAGATTTTTTTAGAACCCGGGGAGGCGGTGGGCTGGCAGGCAGGCTTTTTTATTAGCCAGCGTGATTGATGTGGTGCAAAATGACATGCCCATTGCGATCTTAGATGTGAGCATTGCCAACCACATGCCCGATTGCTTAGAGATGCCCTACAAACCACAAGTTTCTAGGATAAGCACACAAGGATTAGAGCAAGCCCATTTAGAGCCCCAAGAGAATCCTTGCATGCTGGGCGGCACCAGTTGTTTGGCAGGGGATTTTATCGGACCCTATGGTTTTGAAAGTCCTTTGCAAATAGGCGATAAGCTCATTTTTCAAGACATGTTGCATTACACCATTGTTAAAAACAACACCTTCAATGGGATTGCCCTACCCAGTTTGGGCTTACTTGAGCATGATCGCTTTAAATTGCTCCAAAAGTTTGACTACGCCCACTACAAGGAACGCAATTAGTTAGTTTGCCTGATGGCAACAAATCCGCGATCCAGCCCCGCATAGTCGCTATAAAAGCTAGCTTGGTATTTTTGTAGCCCCAAATATTCGCTTAAAGACGCGCGGTGGGTAGCCCCCATCTCGCATGCCAAGTATCTAACCCGCTTGTGGGCTGCCTCATCAATCAAGGCTTTGATGATCTCATCGCCTTGTTCGCCCCCATAGAGGGCAATCTCGGGTTCATAACGCACAGAGGGATCTAAGGGGTAATCCAGCGCAACATAGGGCGGGTTGCTCACCACCAAAGTGCGCGCCTGAATATCCACGCCCTCCATCAAAGAAGTTTGGAATAAAGAGATGCGCTCTTGTAAACCAAAGGTGGCGATATTAACGCTCGCCACTTCCAAAGCCTCCATGGAGATGTCTGTTGCCAAAATGGAGATTTTAGGGTGGGCGATGGCTAGACTCACCGAAACAACGCCACTCCCAATCCCCACTTCCACCACATTTTTGATCCCATAATCTTGGATGATTTGGGAAGCTTGATGCACCAAAATTTCGGTTTCGGGTCTAGGGATCAACACCCGTTCATCCACAAAGAATAAACGCCCATAAAAGCTCACCTCATGGGTGATGTATTCTAAAGGTTTGCCCTTGGAGCGCACCTTCACCATGTGCATGAAGTGCTCAAAGGCAAATGCATCTAGTTCCTCTTGGGCGTGCATGTGCAAATACACCCGATCCACGCCCAACAAATGGCTTAAAAGGGTCTCAGATTCTAATGCGGGGCGCATGCCCTTATCTTTAAGGATTTTCTTAGCCTCGTATAAGGCTTTGGAAATATTAACATCCATTCAGCAAACCACAATATTGGATTTAGTTTTGCAACCAGTCAGCCATTCTAACCTAAAAAACCTTTAGCCTATTTGAGAGAGAACAACACCAAAAGCAGGGGTGGCGGTATTTTTTAAAAGATTAGGTATAATAATGGCAACAGACATCTCTTGGCATGCATATAAGGATTAGAAGTGGAATACGGGTTGTTATTTGGCGGCAAAAGCTACGAACATGAAATTAGTATTGTGAGTGCCATTGTTCTCAAACAAGTTTTAGGCACACAGATCGCACATTTTATCTTTTTAGATGGCGCACACCGCTTTTATTTGATCGCTGAAAAAGACATGCGTTCGCAGTTTTTTTTCCAGCGGGCATTATAAAAAATGCCCCGAACTCATCTTAAAGCATCAGGGTTTCCACACGCAGGGCTTACTGGGGAGTAAGCCAATCAATATGGAAAATCTCATTAATCTAATCCATGGGGGTGATGGAGAAGATGGCAAGATCGCCTCTTTTTTAGAGTTTTATGGTATCGATTTTATTGGCCCTCGGGTGGAAGCTTGCGTGATGAGTTATAACAAGTATTTTACCAAAATGCTTGCCAAAGAAAAGGGGATCAACACTCTGCCCTATGTGTTTTTAGACAAACGCGAAGGCAGCGCGATCAAAGGGCTTTCCTACCCCCTAATCATCAAACCCAACCGCTTGGGGAGCTCCATTGGGATCAGCATTTTAAAAGATGAAAAAGATATTGAGTATGTATTAGATGAAGTCTTTGAATTTGACAGCCAAGTCATTATCGAGTCTTTTAAAGAGGGCGTGAAAGAATACAACTTGGCTGGGTGCATGGTGAAAAAGGGGGGCGATGATACCGAGAGTGAATTTATCTTTTCTGTGGTCGAAGAGCCTAAGAAAAAGGAGTTTTTAGGGTTTGAGGAGAAATATTTAGACTTTGGGCGCACCCAAAAGGTCAAAAAGGCAGACATCAGCAGCGAGTTAGAAATGCAGATGCGCGCCCTTTTCAAACGCATTTATGAGCCCCTATTTGTCGGGGCAATTATCCGTTGTGATTTTTTTGTCATCAATGATGAAATTTACTTAAATGAGATCAACCCCATTCCCGGGAGTCTCGCCCATTATCTTTTTGAAGACTTTTCTAGTGTCCTAGAACAAGTGATTTTACCCAAAGAAGTATCCATCCCCATCACTTATCATTACATCGAACAAATCCAAAAAGCCAAGTGATGGCTAGGAGGCGTGTAAAATACAGGGGGGGTGAGTTTGAGATTGCCTATGATTTTTATAACCGATCGGCTTGTAAAAATGTGGTCTTCTTGCATGGTTGGGGGAGTTCTAAGGAATTGATGCAGATGGCTTTTAAGCCCTATTTTGCTACCTATAACCATTTTTATGTGGATTTGCCCGGATTTGGCAAAAGCCCCAATGAGACTTTTTTAACTCCCAGCGATTACGCCAATATCATCGATGCCTTTTTTAACTCCTTGCAAGTGTCCCTAGATATGGCAATCGGGCATAGTTTTGGGGGCAAGATCGCCACTCTTTGCCAAAGCAAACACTTGGTGCTTTTAAGCAGTGCGGGGATTTTAATCCCCAAGTCTTTCAAAACACGCACTAAAATCAAGCTAGCCAAGTGCCTAAAAGCCATCGGGCTCAAAAAAGCCTTGAATCTGCTTAAAAGCAAGGACGCAGACAACCTCAACCCAGCCATGTATGAAACCTTCAAATACACCGTGCAAGAAAATTTTGAAGACTCGTTTAGGGCATGCCAAAAGCCAACTTTGATCGTGTGGGGGCAAGAGGACACCACAACACCCCTAGAAGCAGGGCAAAAAAATCGCCCAACTGATCCCGCATAACCACTTTGTGAGCTTGCAAGGCGATCATTTACTTTTTTTTTAAAGCAAGGGGCGGCGGTGGAGGCACATTGCACGCAATATTGGGAGGGGGTTTGATGGAAATGCTAGATTTATTGGTGGTGTGGGCGTTTGTCTTAGGACTCAATTATTATTTGATGACCTTATTACAATGGTATAACTATAGTTTTTACCGCATTTGCACCAAACACCACAAATGGCGTTGGCATGTCTATCATGCCCTCTTGCCCTTAGGCGTGTTTATCGCCACGCACCTTTTTAAGATTATTTGGCTCTTTGATCTCTTTGTGGGCGTGGTGCAACTCCCATGGCTGGTTATATGGGCGATCAAATTAGATAAACGCTTGGTTTTCACCCCCCGTGTGTTGCGCTTTTTTGGCTTTCTTTTCTTGCTCTTAATCACCGATGCCATCTTGGGTAGCTTGCAAGCCAAAACCCCTTTTGGGCTCTATCTCTTGTTGATCGCCCTAGCCCATCTGGGCTCTCAAGGCTTTGAAAAGCTCGCCTCAAGGGGTTATATCCAGCTGGCTAAATCCAAGCTCCAACGCATGACAAACTTACAGATCATCGCCATCACGGGGAGTTTTGGCAAAACCAGTATCAAAAACTACCTTTACCAAATGTTGCAAAATAAATACAATGTCCATGCCACTTTGGGGAGTGTGAATACTTTGCTGGGTCTAAGCCAAGATATTAACAATAACCTAGATGAAACCACCGCCATTTACATCGCCGAAGCGGGCGCGCGCCAAAAGGGAGACATTAGAGCCATTGGCAAACTTTTAGAACACCACTACGCCATTATTACCGAGATTGGCAACCAACACATTGAATACTTCAAAAATATCGAAGCCATCTATGAAACTAAAGCCGAACTCTTGGATTCGCCCCGTTTGATTCAAGCCTTTTGTTACCACACCAACCCCCTAGACAAATATTGCCCTCCTGAGCCCAAACAAAAGATTTTGCCCTACCCCGGGCAAATCCGCAATATAGAGGCGACTTTAGAAGGCACGCGTTTTGAGCTCTTTTTGGATCACCAATGGGTGGCTTTCCAAACCAATATCCTAGGGGCTTTCAATGTGGAAAATATCAGCTTGGCGGTCATGGTGGGCTTTTATTTTAAAATCCCCATCCCCCAACTTAAAAAGATTGTTGCCAAACTCAAACCCGTCCCCCACCGCCTGCATCTGGTGCATGTCAATGACAAGGTGATTATCGATGATGGCTTTAATGGCAATTTAAAGGGCATGTTAGAGAGCGTGCGTTTGGCTAGTTTGTATGAGGGGCGTAAAATCATTGTTACCCCGGGACTTGTGGAAAGCGATGAAGCCAGCAACAAACAACTCGCCCAAGCTATTGATGGGGTCTTTAGCATTGTGATCATCACCGGAGAACTCAATGTGGAAGTTTTTGCCAGCGCGATTGAGCGGCCCCAAAAGGTGTTTTTGAAAGACAAGAGTCAATTAGAGCAGGTCTTGCAAACCATGACCTTCCCTAAAGATTTGATCTTGTTTGCCAATGATGCCCCCAATTACATTTAGGACAAGCCCATGCAACGATTATATGCCCCTTGGCGTAGCCCGTATTTGCAAGAGTTGAGTCGCGATCACAATTGCGTGTTTTGTGCGATCCAGCAAAACCCCCATTTAGACACCAAGCACCATGTTTTACACCGCGATTTATGCTGTTTTGTGGTGATGAATGCCTACCCTTATAACCCCGGGCATTTCATGGTGATCCCCAATGCGCATGTGGATAGCCCCGAGCAACTCAGCTTAGAGGTGTGGCAACATTTGCAAATGCGCATTTATCAAGGCGTGCAATTACTCTATGCCTTTGGGGCACAAGGGATCAATCTGGGCTTTAATCTCAAAGATGTCGGGGGGGCAGGCATTAGCGCGCATTTGCACGGGCATTTGGTGCCCCGGTTTGCCAAAGATGTGAATTTTATGAGTGTCATTGGGGGGACACGGGTTTATGGCGTGGATTTTGAGGCGATCTATGCGGATTTAAAGAGTAAATCTGCTGACTACTTCAAGGAGTGAGCATGAAAACACGCAGTTTTAAGATTTTTAGTGGGAGCGCACACCCTAGCTTTAGTAAGGAGGTGGCAAAACACCTGAATATCGGGCTTTCTAAGGCGGTTTTGGGTCATTTTAGCGATGGGGAGATCAATGTGCAAATCAGCGAATCGGTGCGTGGGCGGGATGTGTGTATCGTCCAGCCCACTTGTGCGCCGGTGAATGATAATCTCATGGAACTTTTAATCATGGTGGATGCCCTTAGGCGCAGCAGTGCTAGTTCGATTACAGCGGTGATCCCCTACTTTGGGTATGCTAGGCAGGATCGCAAAGCCGCCCCCAGAGTGCCCATCAGCGCCAAATTGGTAGCCGATTTGATGCAAAGCGTGCAGATTGATCGCATCGTTACAATGGATTTACACGCCGGGCAGATTCAAGGCTTTTTTAATATCCCCGTGGATAATCTTTATGGATCGATTGTGTTTAGGGATTATATTTTGGATCGCGACTTTAAAAACCCCATTGTGGCTAGCCCAGATATTGGGGGCGTGGCACGGGCACGCTACTTTGCTAGCCAAATTGGCATGGATTTAGTCATTGTGGATAAACGCCGTGAGCGCGCCAATGAAGCTGAGGTGATGAATGTGATTGGGGATGTCAAGGGACGGGATGTGATCTTGGTTGATGATATGATTGATACGGCTGGGACAATTTGCAAGGCAGCTAGCATGCTCAAAGCCAAAGGCGCGCGCTCGGTGATGGCATTAGGCACGCATGCGGTGCTGAGCGGGAATGCGATCAAACGCATTAAAGAGAGCGCATTAGATGAGGTGGTGGTGAGTAATTCAATCCCACTTAAAGGGGCACACCCCAAGATTCGCGTTTTGAGTGTTGCGCCTTTGTTTGCGGAAGTGATCCGCCGGGTTTATCACAATGAGAGCGTGCATTCGCTCTTTGTTTAAAGGAGATCGCATGGCTGATATTGTCTTGGGGGTGCAGTGGGGGGATGAGGGCAAGGGGAAATTAGTCGATCACTTGGCACAAAATTATGATTTTGTCGTGCGTTTTCAGGGCGGGCACAATGCCGGGCACACCATTGTAGCTAATGGGCAAACCCATGCCCTGCACTTGATCCCCTCTGGCGTGCTCTACCCGCATTGTAAAATTGTGATTGGGAATGGGGTTGTGATCGCCCTAGATGCGTTGGTTAAGGAGATGCAGCCCTTTGGCGATTTAAAGGGGCGTTTATTTGTGAGCGATCGGGCACATTTGATCTTGCCCTACCACCAAGTTTTAGACATCAATCACGAACAAAACCCTAAAAGGGCGATTGGCACGACCCAAAAGGGGATTGGGCCTGCCTACCAAGATAAAATCGCCCGTGTGGGCTTGCGTGTGGGGGATTTGCGCTCCCCTAAACTCCTAAAAGAAAAACTCGCCTTCCATCTATCCTCTATGCCCGATAAGCAGAACATCCCTAGCATGCAAAGCTTAGAGCAATACATAGACACCTACGCCCCCCCTATCCTCCCCTACATCACCGACACCACCACGCTTTTATGGGAGGCAACTAAGGCGCACCAACGCATTTTACTCGAGGGCGCACAGGGGAGCATGCTAGATATTGACTTTGGGACTTACCCCTATGTTACCAGCTCCACCACCATCGCCCCGGGGGCATGCTCGGGGAGCGGGCTTAGTGTCAAAGACATCAATCAAATTATCGGGGTGGCTAAGGCGTATTGCACCCGTGTAGGCAATGGACCTTTCCCTAGCGAGGATTTGGGGGCTGTGGGGGCGTATTTGCGCCAAAAAGGGCATGAATTTGGCACGACCACGGCTAGGGCTAGGCGGTGTGGGTATTTTGATGCGTTGGGCGTGAAATATGCCTGCCGTCTGAATGGTTGCACCCAGCTAGCCCTCATGAAACTTGATGTTTTGGATGGTTTGGAGGAAGTGTTGGTGGGGGTGGGCTATGAAAAAGAGGGGCAAGAGATTACACATGTGCCTAGCAATTTGGAGGGCATAACACCTCTTTATCAAAAATTTAAAGGCTGGGAGAGCACGGCTGGGGCGCGCAAGTTTGAAAACTTGCCTAAAGAAGCCCAAGAGTATATTTTAGCCCTTGAGGATTTTATTGGCGTGCCCATTAAAATCATCTCCACCAGCCCTAAACGCGAAGACATGATTTTAAGGAGCTAATATGGACACATTCAAATCTCTTGTCAAGATCAAGCACCAGATCGCACAACGCTATGAAAGCGACATCATCCACAACCAAAACCAAATCAGGCGCAAACAAGAGGAGCAACAAGAACTTTTAGCCCAACTGCACGATCTAGGCTTACCCGCTTATGGGGGGTGCATGGAGTTTAAACAACTTAGCGCACTCAAAAAGAATTACCTTTACATGATTGATGAAATTAACAGCGAAATTAGCAAACTTAGAAAAATGGGGTTGCATTTGCAAGACTTGCACAAAGCCGCGATGCTAGAATATGAGAAGGTCAAATACCTCCAAACCCTAGAAATCCAAAAACAAAAGCAGAAACTTAAGAAGTTGGAGGATAAGCAAATGGATGCCATTGGCATGGGGGTTTTTTACCAAAACCAAAAGGGTAAGCGTGTTTAGGGGACTTATCTTAGGGGCGTGTGCACTCAGTGCTTTAATCGCTGATTCCACACCTCGAGAATTTTTGCAATGCAACGCCATTTTTGAATCCCGTAAAGCCGAGATTGCTAGCCAACTCCAAAAGCTCCAAGAGCGCGCCCAAACCTTGCAAACCCTGCAAAATGAAACCCAAAACCTTTTAGATCAACGCAATGCCAAAGTGAGTGCTAGAGAAAAGACTTTGGATGCCAAATTAAAGGAACTAGAAACTAAAGAGGCGGATTTTAAGAAGGCACAAGCAGAGAGCGAAAAAAAGATGAAAGATTTGATCGCCAAAAATGAGGAACTTTTAAAAGAGATTAAAGAGGCGAGCACTTCTAAGGTCGCCACGACTTACGCCAAAATGAAGGACTCCAAAGCCGCGCCCATTTTACAAGATATGCCCATGGATAAAGCCGCGATGATTTTATCCAAACTAGAGGCTAAGGACATGGGCAAAATTTTAGCCAAGATGGATCCGGCTAAGGCAGCCAATTTAACCGAAATGTTGCAAAAAGGTCCCCCCTTCATCGCCCCCCCACCCCCACCCCCCCCCAAACCCAAAAACGAGGATGACGAATAACAACGCCAAAAATATCTATGCCAGAGCTTTACCAAAGCGTTTTGCATTTTTTTATGGACCCCACCCACACTTTGATCCAGCATATTGGCTTACAAATACTCCAAGTGCTCAAATTCCAACTTCTAGCAAACGCTTTGGTGGTCTTGGCTATGATGATTTGGGCTTATCAGAGGGTGCAACATGCCGATATGTTCAGGTGGCGCACTCTCTTTAGCCTAGCGAGCTTTGCGGGCTTTTTTTGTGCTCTTTAATTATGCCATGCAACACCCCCAAGCCTTTTATGCGTGGCTAAAAACAACTCTCTTTTATGCCTCTGACAGCCTCATGGAATTGGTGCAAGGGAGTTTAAAAGCCTCTAGCCAAGCACTGGGCTTAGATACCCAGCAACTTAGCCTAGAATTTCTTATCAACCAAACTTTCCACACTTTGGTTTGGATTTTATCTGAGATCACCCACCAACAAAGTCATGCCAATCCATCCATGTTTTTAACAGGCGCGCTCATTTTGTCTCAAGGCGTGCTTTTGACCTTGATTTTAGCCCTTGTTTTAATCGTTTCCATTGAGATTTACCTTTGGCTGGCATTTGGGGCGTTAATGTTGCCCCTTGGCTTTTTTGTTGCCACCAGATCGATGCTATGGCTCTACCTTAAAAAATGCACCGCTTTGAGCCTTTACCAACCCATTGTCTTTTTGGTCGCTTTTTATAATGCCCATGTGGTGCAAACCCTAATCAGCACCATCCCCATGCATGCAGACAATGCCCATGCCCCCATTGGCTCGTCTGTGATCTTAGTGGTGAGCTCGTTATTGGTGTTATTTTTGGTCTGCAGAGTCCCCCATTTTATCCATGCCTTTTTCCGCACACAGGGGGTGTTTAAAGACATCGTTTCTATGGTTGCCTTGAGCAAGGGGGCGCTATTGCAGAGTGTGGGGCGTGTGGGGCATACAAGTTTGGTGGGGTCTAGCAACACAGAAACCCAAGAGAGCCACCATTGGAGTCAAAAACCCTCCTTTAAGGTTCAGACTCTATCAGAGCCCAGTATAGACATCAGACAAACACGCCAAGGATGAGTATGCCAATAAAAATAGGATATTGTTTGGGGACTCTGGTGCTGGTTTTTAGCCTAGAGGCTTGCACTGGTAAAATCCATGAAATGCAAAAAAGCCCCTGTGCATGTGGGCAAAACTTGGTTAGTTTAAAAAAATTATAAGAATTTTGTGCTAGAATGAGCCCCTTTAGGTTATTTATAGCTAAATGGGGCTGACTAGGATTTCGACAGAGATTGCATTGCGTGGGTTGCATGCCAAGTGTCTCTTGTTAAACGACACAAACAATAAGCGTAAATAATCCTAATTACGCTCCTAACCACGCTAAAGCAGCGTAAGGAGCTGGAAGCTTGGCAAATCGACTGGTGTTGGCTAGGCATTCCATCATTTTTAGCCAGTTGCCTTTAAAAAGTGCCCGTTTTTAAAGTAAGCTTAGGGCTAGGGTTTTTCTTCAGTTCTTGAGGAGTTGGACTAGAAAGACCAGAAAATCCAAAACTTCTCTAAGCATGTAGATGCCCACGGATGGATGTGGTTTTTGGACTGGGGTTCGATTCCCCACAGCTCCACCATTTTTTACCAACGATCACCATTATAGAAGGACAAGAAGGATAAAAAGCGATGAGACTTCAGTATTGCAAACATCTAGCAGGCTCTGTGTTTTGGATCGTGTTGGTTTTTGGGGCTCTTCTCCCTTTGCGCGCCATTGATATCCAAGCACTTTCCAATGAGCAGGCTAGGAGTGCGGAATTGGCGACAAAATTGGTTGCTGTGAGCCACACAATGCTAGAAAAGGCGATCGATAGGGGGGCGACCTACCCACAAGTTAAGGAACTCAATGGAATCTACCAAGACTTGCAAGCCATCCAAGTGCTTTTGTCTGCCAATAACCCTAACCCAAACAACCCCCCCAGCGGCACTGCCGGTGGCAAGACAGACACTAAGGACAAGATAGAGTCGGTCTTTAAAAAGGCGATCCAAGCCCCCATTGATTTTGATCAAGCCATCCAGCTCACCACCGCCTTGCAAAAACGGATCAAGAACACGCCACAAGGGAGTGTTGATTTTACCCCCATCACGAGCCTTTTAACCCAACTGGAAACCTCATTGCAAACAGCCCTTGATCTCAAATCCCAGTGGTTAAACACCAGAAAAGCTAACTAATCCATCCAATTACGCACATCACCCTTATAACGCACAGGCTCATCCTCCCCCTCGATTTGTTTGGCAATCTCTTGGAACTCTTGGGCTTGGGGACCCTCTTCAGAGTAGCTATAGTGCATGTGTGCGCTAATCACCCCCGGAGTGGCTTCAATCTGCCTATTGGCTCTCAATTCCTCCTGCACGCTTTGGGCTTCAATCAAGGCGATCACAATCCCCTTTTTGCAATCAAAAACAGGCACTTCCACATGTGGGATAGCCTTAAGTGCCTCTAAAACACCCTCAAAGTGCTCCAAATCCACTTTAACAATCACACTAGAAATATTCATCTGGACCTCCATGAAATGGGATGAGTAAAATAGCGTTGCTTGGGCACACGCCCACACACATGCCACAGCCTACACATGACTCTTGGACATGTGGCTCAAACATCCCCCTAAGGTGGATCGCATCTATGGGGCACGCATCTTTACACGCAAAACAGACCACGCGTTGGTAACTCAAACACGCTTGGCGATCCAAATAGGCAAATGCCTCGATCTGATCGCCTTTGGTTCCCTCCAACACGCCCCCACACGGCTGGCATGCTTGTTGGCAAGCCCGGCAAAAGGTGCAACCTCTTTGCTGGGTGTCCAAATAAGGCATGTGTTGCTCAGGCTTGATCACGAATTTTTTCCGGACAAGCAGACACACACGCCCCCACACAATCCAAACAAAGGGAAGACTTGGCGCGATCAAAATAGGGCAAGGGGACTGGGGGTATTTTTTGTTTGGAGTTAAAAATCTCTCTAAAGGGTTTTCTTGTTTCCATGCCCGCTCTAAAATATTTTAAGCCCTACTGGACAATGATCGCTCCCCAAGATGTGTGGGTGAATCAAGGCATCTTTGAGCTGTTCTTGGAGTGTGTGGGAAACTAAGAAATAATCGATACGCCAGCCGATATTCCTAGCCCTAGCCTCATTCATGTAGCTCCACCAAGTGTAAATCCCTTGTTGGTTGGGGTAAAAATGGCGGTAGGTGTCAATCAAGCCCAAGTCTAAAAGTTGGCTGAAAGCATGGCGTTCCTCAGGACTAAAGCCGGCGTTATGGTGGTTGCTCTCTGGGTTTTTCAAATCAATCTCCTTATGGGCGACATTCAAATCCCCACACACCACCACCGCCTTATGCCCCATCAAATCTGCCAAAAATTGCCTAAAAGCCTCCTCCCATTTCAAGCGGTAATCAAGACGCAACAAGCCCCTTTGGGAGTTGGGCACATACACATTCACCAAATAAAAATTCGCATATTCGCAAGTTACCACTCGCCCTTCTAAATCATGTTGGGCAACACCAATCCCATAAGTGGTGTTGATCGGCGCATTCTTGCTTAGGGTCAAAACCCCACTATAGCCCTTTTTCTGTGCGCTATTCCAAAAAGAGGCATAATCTTCAAAGATAAAATTAGCTTGCTCAGGGTGCATTTTGGTCTCTTGCACGCAAAAAATATCCGCCCCGCTCTGTTCCAAAAACTCTTTAAAACCCTTTTGCATGCATGCGCGCAAACCATTGACATTCCAAGAAACTAAATACACCATCTCCCCTTGCATTTTGGGATTATTATAACGATTTTAAGTAAATTTTAGAGACCCTTGTAGTATAATTAGCTCTTGTTTTCAAGGCTTGATAGCTCAGTCGGTAGAGCAGAAGACTGAAAATCTTCGTGTCGGTGGTTCGATTCCGCCTCAAGCCACCATCTTTTTTACCAATAATCCCGCATTTCAACCCCCACCAAACCCAGCATAGGCAAAAACTCCAATGGTGTTAAATCTAGACTTTAGGGGAACGATCTTAAGGGGAAGTGGCGGACAGGGAGGGATTCGAACCCTCGGTAACCTTGCGGCTACGCATCCTTAGCAGGGATGTGGTTTCAGCCAACTCACCCACCTGTCCTTTTTGACACACAAAAGGTAATTTTAATCATTTGCCACTAAGAGAAAGCTTAATATGCTAGAATAAACAAAGAATAAATCATCAAGGATAAACATGTTTAAAACAATCGGCGTGATGGGGGCGATGCGCGAGGAGATCGCCCCTTTTTTGGAGATGTTCCCCACCCACACAACAGAACAAGTCGGGGGGAATACTTTTTATACCATCCCCTACCAAAATTCCCAAATTATCTTGGCTTATAGCAAGATTGGCAAGGTGCATGCCAGCTTGACAGCCAGCACGATGATTTTGCGTTATGGCATTGAGGCTCTGATTTTTAGCGGCGTGGCTGGCGGATTAGCCCCGCATTTGAATATTAATGACTTGCTCTTGGCCACGAAACTTTGCCAAGCCGATGTGGATTTGAGCGCCTTTGGGCATCCCTTGGGTTTTATCCCCGAGAGTGCGGTATTTATCCCAAGCGACTCCACATTAAATGATTTGGCTAGACAGACCGCTCAAAATTTGGGTATCCCACTTCAAGAGGGCGTGATTGCCACTTGCGATCAATTTGTGAGCGATCCGGGGCGCAAACAAGAATGGGCGCAAAACTTTGGTGCGGTGGTGGTGGAAATGGAGGGCGCGGCAGTCGCCTTTGTTTGCCATGCCTTCCATGTCCCCTTTTGTGTTTTAAGGAGTGTGAGCGACAGGGCCAACGGGGAAGCCCCGGGGGATTTTGATCAATTCTTGCACCAAAGTGCCCAGACCAGCGCGCAATTTGTCTTTAAGATGTTGGGCAGACTTGCCAATTAATGATTTGGCTAGACATCATCGATCCAAAATATGTTTTATTTTTTAAAGAACTCATCCCCCTTTTGCCCGGTGAGATTTTAATCACCACACGGAGTAGCTCTAATTACCAAGAGACACGCGCGCTTTTAGACCTCTATGGCTTACCCTATGTGTGCTTTGGTGGGCGGGGGGAGAGTTTGGAGGAAAAATACCACGAGCGTTTAAAACGCAGCCAATGGTTTTTAACTCTTTTTAAAGATCAACGCCCCGATCTCTTGGTGGTGGGCGCAAGTGTGGAAGCCGTGCAAAGTGCTTTTGCCTTGCAAATCCCCATTGCTTTATTTTTTAGATACGCCCAGCTTGGGGCTTGATCCCAAAGTGCCTAACCTAGCATCACTACAGCCCACCAAATTAGCCAAACTCAGTGCCCCCTTAGCCGATGTGATCTTTGCCCCCTTTGTTGTGCCCAAGAGCGCCTACCAGCAAGCTGGCGCACACAATGTCCTAACTTACCCCTTTATCGATCCCGTGCTTTGGATCAACACAAAAGAATCGCCCCCCGATTTTAGGCAGATTTGCGGGCTGAAAACCACCCGCCCGACTATTTTGGTGCGTGAGGAGGAACAAGCCCACTATGTGCGTGTGCGATCTAATCTCATCTATGAAAGCGTGCGGGCACTCAATGCCCTAGATGTGAATATTGCCCTGATTGCACGCTATGATCCTGTTGCGCTCCAACAAGCCTTTCAAGGCTTAGAAAATGTTTATGTCTTGGAGCAAAAATTCAGCGCACTGAGTTTGTATGCTCATAGCGATGTGATGGTGGGGGGCGGGGGGACGATGAATTTAGAGAGTTGTTATTTTGGCTTGCCCACCATCTCCACCCGTTCGCTTTGGCTTTATCACGATCTCTATTTGCTTGAACATGATTTGATGTCCCATGCCAGCACGCCCCTAGAGGTACTAGAATTTGTGCAAAAAAACCTAGCTCTCTATGGCAAAGATACCCATGCTAGTCGCCTCTCTATCCAAGCCAAAAGGCATCAAAAAGCCAAGAGACTCTTTATCAAGGGCAAACCCAATTTTGATTTCTTTTTTTGAGGCCATGGGCAATGTGGGCTGTATTTGGGCGTATCTAGTTGCCATTAATTTTTTTTTCATTGCCATTTTATTATTTTTAAAAGTGTAATATCTTAGTCAAGGAATGGGAAATCCAGTCCATAAAGGAGTTTTCATGGATTTATTAGTCCAAAATCTTAAACAAGAACAGGTTTTAGCTTTCCAAGAGTTGGCGCATTCCTTAGGCGTGGATGTCGTGGTGCTCCCTCCAAAAAACAAGAGGACGGGCAAGGTTTCTAGTTCTTTGCTCATCGATTCGCTCTCCAAAGAACCCGTTGAGGTCAATATGAGTCGCTCTAAAGATGGTACGCCCCTCACGCATTTACACAAAAAAGAAGCCGTCAGCTACTACAGGCAGTCCTACTTGTGCAATTCCTACCATAACCCGCTCAACACCCACAAAAAGGATCATTGTGCCCCCATCTCAGATGGAGGGAGTGCGCGCCACCCCCATAAATCTAGGCAACGCCACACTGATGATCCCCATTCGGGCTTTGGGTTTGATATTTAGGGGTTTGGTGTTTTAAGCCAAAGTGCGTTATACTCGCAAGCTTAATCCATTATAAAGGGGTCAGATGGAGTTGCGCTTGGCTAGATCGGATCGCAAGCAGAGCAAGAGCCACACCATTAGCTTGGAGGATTTGCACCAAAAATACCTCAAGCACAAAGAACATATCTTTTACTTCGCCCCGAGCAACACCCATAAGGACATGTTAGGGGCGGTGGATTTTTTTGCCAAAAAGGGGTGCAAGGCTTATTTGTCTGAGGTGCAAATCAGCACCGATGACAAGGACTTTATCTACCAACTCCACATTATCTAGGGCGCGCATGCCAGAGGTTGCCACTAAAAAGCTTTACATCGAAACGATGGGTTGTGCGATGAACACGCGCGATAGCGAGCATTTGGCGAGCGAGTTGCACAAGGTGGGCTATGTGGGCGTGGATCAGCCCCAAGAGGCGGATTTGATCTTGATCAACACTTGTAGCGTGCGTGAAAAGCCTGAACGCAAGTTGTTTTCAGAGATCGGGCATTTTGCCAAGATTAAAAAGCCCGGGGCTAAGATTGGCGTGTGTGGGTGCAGTGCGAGCCACATGGGGGCAAGCATTTTAAAAAAAAGCCCCGAGCGTGGATTTTGTGCTGGGCGCGCGCCAAACCTCTAAGATCACCCAGATCATCCACCAGCCTAAAGCCATCGAGGTGGGCTTGGATCACGATGATAGCACCTATGTTTTTGCCACCCCCACAAAAAGCCAACTCAAGGCACTCATCAATATTTCGGTAGGCTGTGATAAACATTGCACCTATTGCATTGTGCCCCACACACGGGGCAAAGAGATTTCCATCCCTATGGATTTGATCCTCAAAGAGGCTAAAAGGCGTGTGCAACTGGGCACCAAAGAGATCATGCTCTTAGGGCAGAATGTGAATAATTATGGCGTGCGTTTTAGCCACGATCACCCCAAGGTCAATTTTAGCCATTTGCTGGACGCTTTGAGCCAAATTGAGGGCTTGGAGCGCATCCGCTTCACTTCCCCCCACCCTTTGCACATGGATAATGCCTTTTTGGAATGCTTCGCACGCAACCCCAAAGTGTGTAAGAGTATCCATATCCCCTTGCAAAGTGGCTCCAATGCCATTTTAAAGGCGATGAAAAGAGGCTATAGTCGTGAGTGGTATTTGGATCGCATCGCAAGATTACGGGCTTTAGTCCCTAATGTGGGGATCAGCACGGATATTATTGTGGGCTTTCCCGGGGAGAGCCAAGCTGATTTTGAAGACACGCTGGACATTTTAGAACGGGTGCGCTTTGATACACTCTATAGTTTTGTCTATTCCCCCCGCCCGCTAACCCCTGCTGGCAACTGGGAAAACCAAGTCCCCAAAGAGATTGCCCAACGCAATTTAGAAACCCTGCAAGCCAGACATAAGGAGATTTTGGAGCAAAAAGCCACCCAAGAGATGGGCAAGGTCCATCAGGTCTTGGTGGAAAATAGCGCTGGGGGCGTGGCTGAGGGGCGTAGCGATAATGGGCGTTTGTTGCGTTTTGAGGCTTTGGGCGTGCAGTTGGGCGATTTGGTCGCTGTGAAGGTGGTCGATCAGCACAAAGGGAGCTTGAGAGGGGCTTTGTGTCTAGGGGCTTAAGGGTTTGTTAAAGCGCTTTAGAAGTGGGCTTGTGTTGTGGGCTGTGCCGGTGTTGCTCTATTGGATTTTAAAGCTTTTATTTAAGACTTGCCGTAACCGCTTCCATTTGGCTAGCAGTTTGCAAAATACCTCTTTTATTGCAAGTTTTTGGCATGGCGAGATTGCCATGTTGCCCTTTGCCTACTTGCGTCTTAAAAAAAAAGCCCAATTTGTATGTGGTGGCCAGCCAACATTTTGATGGCACGCTGGCGGCTAGGCTGTATGAATGTTTTGGCTTTAATGCGATTCGGGGGTCGAGCAAAAAGGGCGGGGTGCGGGTGCTGATTGAGGGGATTAGGCATCTAAAGGCGGGGGCAGATGTGGGCTTGACTCCTGATGGCCCTAAGGGCCCTTATCATAGTATCGCTGATGGCGTGGTGGCGTTAGCCCAAAAAAGCGGGGTGGGTGTTGTGGTGTGCCGTGTGATCTTCCAAAATGCCTTCACCTTCAAAACTTGGGATCGCTTCCAACTCCCCAAACCCTTTTCACAAGTCAATTATTATATGCTAGAGCCTTTTTTTTATCCCCAAAGAGATGGAGTTAAGCGAGGCTAAGGCGTTGATCGCACAACGCATGGAGCTCTCTTAATGGGTTTGTGGAGTTTTTTTAGGGGTATCTTTTATGATAGAATCCGCTTTTTTTTTCTTCTCCAATGTGTTTATCTGCCTCAATTTGGATCATGAGACCCTGCAAGTCTATATCGAGCGACTCAAACGCAAGAAAGTTTTAGATGTTACCAATAAGGCTTATCCTATTAAAGATGGCTTGATTCCCATCAAAGTCTTGAAGAATGCCCGCGAATACCTCCAGCTCTATCCCTTTTGTTATCTGTGTGGCATGTCCAAGAGCACCGATCAGGGCATGTGCAAAAAAGAGGAGCTAGAGAAACATTTAGCAGGCGTGCGCAAAAAAGATGTGGTCTTATTAGAGGTGGATCAATATTATTTTTTCATTCTGAAACACTCACTCAAGCAAGATTTAGATCGTTTTAATAGCGTGATGCCCTACATTGACTACATCTTTTCGCCCTTTTTAATACTCTATGCGTGCATTAAGCCCACTTTAGAGAACAATGTAGCCATTTATGGGCTCTTGGAACACTCTAGGCTTTGTGTGATGGTGAGCAACCACAAGGAGATTTGTTATAGCAAGTGGTATGCCCTAGAGATTATTAAAGAACATTTGGAGGTGCAGGGCAAGGAAAAAGAGGAGGAATATGAAAAAGAAGAGGCGTTGCTCAAGTCTTTTTTTGAGTTCCATTGAGGCTAATTTGATGCACATCGATCCCAATTTTCAAGATGACTCCCAAAAAGAATCCGCAACTCCAGATATGCAAGACCCTAAAAGTTTGGTGGATAGCATGGTGCATGTTGCAGATATTGTCAAATTCTTGCAAGAATCGATGAAAGTCGTCTATGATCACCACTTAGTCAAGGATTTCATTGAAAAGGTTTGGATTCTCAATACCTACCAAATCTCGCCCAAGATGTTGGAAATTCTCCAAGATGAGCTCATGCTAGACATTGTGCAAATGCCCATCTCTCTTGTGGAACAAATGAGTATTCTAGCCAAAAAAGAATATTACCATGAAGTTCAGTTATAGCAAACCCACGCCCAAGCACATGGTGGATTTACTCACCAAAGTTTGGGTTTTTTACATGTGTTTGTCCTTGTGTCTGATTTGGGGACTAGCCTATTTTTTACGCCACTACACCAAAGCCACTAACCGCGCGACCGATGTTTATCAAATCGAGGGCAATATTTACAACCACCGCGATAAACGCCTCAAACAAGAGATTCTACAAGTAGCACAGGCTGTCCAAAGCATCAAGGATAAATCTGCCTACACGACCAACATTAAAGAGTCTGTCAAGGGTATTTTAAGCATTATTCCCGATGTGATCACCATCCAATCCATCACCATTGACTATGCTAGCCTCACCATTAAGGGCATTGTCCCCTCTAAGGACACCTTTAAAGCCACGCTCCAGCAACGCTTAGATGCGATCTTTGAAAATAGCCACACCGAATTTACACCCCTTAAAAATGGCGGGTTGCGCTTTGTTTCGACCAATTCATCTGTGTTGCCCTTTATCGATCAGAAAGGAGATTGATGGATCAAAGCGATAGTCTGGTCTATGAGAGCAAATACCGCAAGGATATTTTATTCCAACGACTCCTCAAAAATTTTATTTTAACTCTTGTTTTTACCCTAGTAACTCTAGTGGGCATCCGTGTTTGGCTTTGGCCTAAAATGGAGAATTACCGCACACAACATACCGAGTCCAAGCAAAAGCAGACCATCGCTAATTACAAGCAAAAAAGCTTTCTTAGCACTTTGCAAGCCTATCGCGATCTCAAGCAAAAAAACATCGCTATCTTGCAAGACCCAAGCTACCAAGTTGTATCTAGTGCGCTCAACAAGCTTTTAAACCAGTATTTCAGCCACATCACAATTCAAGAACAAGCTAGAAGAGTGGATCCCATCAAGCATGTTATTTATGATAGTTTGGGCGTGGGCGTGCATGCCCAATCTTTAAAAGATTTTTACGCTTTTTTAGATCATTTGGTTAATCTCAGCTATACCAAGATTGAGCTACCCGTTAGTATTACTAAACAAGGTAGCTATTTTAAAATGGACTTCATGATCCACATTGAATACCAAGTGGATCGTCCTTAAGGCAGAACATGGGGCAAAGATTTAATTTTAGCTTTGATTCTAGGGCATGCGATTCTTGTGGGGCGCGCTGTTGTTTGGGGGCAGAAGGGTATGTTTTTGCCAGCATTGCCGAACTAAAAGCGATCAGCGATTTTTTAAACATGCCCTTTGAAACTTTTACCCTGCGTTATGTCAGACAAGTGGGCAATGCCTATAGCTTATTGGAAAAAAGGGCATTACTCTCCTCTGGGCATGCGTGTGTGTTTTTAGATGAGCCAACCAAGCGTTGCACCATCTACCCCGTGCGCCCCAAGCAGTGCCAAACTTTCCCCTTTTGGGAATGTTTTAAAACTAACCATGAAAAGCTTCTCACCCTGTGCCCGGGCGTGCGCATGGATTAGTCCAAAAAAGATGGATTTTATGATATAGTCTAGGGATTTTTAAAAAAAACTAAAGAGGTTGGATGAAACAGCAGAGATTTTATCAAAAATGGTGCTTGGCATTGGGGGCGGTGTTTTGCAGCACGGCTTTAATGGCACAAGGCTTAACAGAGGATCAACAAATCCTCATCACTTCAGATGCCTTCCAACGTGGGGATTTTGCCACAGCCAAAAAGGGGTATTTGCGCCTTTACCATGAAACCAACAATATTATTTACGCCAAAGAGGCGGCTATCTCAGCGGCTAGCTTGGGCGACATCAACACAGCCGTAGAGCTTGCCCTGCTTTACAAAAAGGTTACCAAAAACGACAAGGACATTTACATCAATAAAATCCTAGTGGATGGCTATATCAAAACCGGGCAGATTGACAAAGCCATTAGCTTGCTAGAAAAAATCCGCAAAGAGGATAAATCTTTGATGCTAGATAGTGTCCTAGGCTCGCTTTATTTGGGGCAGAAAAATTACAGCAAAGCTTTTGAGATTTTTGACAAGATTTACAACCAAGCCCATGACGAAGATAGCCTTGAAAAGCTCGTAACAATTTTCTTTGTGCAAAACAGCCAACAAGAGGCGGTCGATTTGCTCGCCTCGCATTTGGAAAAATACGGCTGTTCGCCCGATTTATGCCAAAGGAGTTTTAATACGCTCATCCAGCTCAATGAATTACAAGTCGCTAAAAGGGTATTTGGCGAACTCTATGAGAAAGAGCCAGTCGTGCGTAACGCCCAGCTCTATATTGGTGTCTTGGTTTTGCTCAAAGAATTTGACAAAGCCCAGCAAATTGCCCAAAGCTACCCCTTTGATCGCCGTTTGCTCCTAGACCTCTACACCGCCCAAAAAAAATTTAGCTCTAGCTGCCAAACAAGCAGGCTTGATTTATAACGAACAAAAAGACCCGAAATTTTTAGCCCTAGAGGCTATCTACACCTATGAGGATTTGAGCGCGCATAACACCCTCCAAAAATCCGATGTGATCCAAATCGCTAAGAAATTAGAACAAGCCATCATGCAACGCAAGCAAGCCTTGATCAAGAGCAAGGGCGATTTAGATGGGCAAGATGCCTTTTTTTATAACTTTTTGGGCTATTCCCTCATCGAATACGATTTAGACATTAAAAAAGGTATTGATTATGTCAAGGTGGCTTTAAAAATCGAGCCCGATTCAATTTTCTACATCGACTCGCTAGCTTGGGGGTATTACAAGCTAGGCAGTTGCTCTGAAGCCAAGAAACTCTTTTTTTAGCATTTCTGAAGAGGAGATCAACTCCCAACCCGAACTCAAAGCCCATTCCAAATCCATTGCTGCGTGCCAATAAAAACCCTCCAAGCCTACCTAGAGCTCAAAAAATCCCTAACCCCCTTTGAACTTTTGGGCAGGAGTCTAGCCTATAACCCCTATGTCCCCAGACTCGCCTTAGAGGATTTAAAACGCCCCCCCTCCCAAGAGATCGCCCACTCCATTTTATATCTTGATGCTGGCTGGGATTTGGAATTTTTATTAGAAAAACTTAGTCAAGCAGACAAGGCGCGTGCCCTTTTACTGGATTTTACCCCCCTCTACATACAAGGCATGCCCGCCCTAGAAGCGCTGGACTTACTGGGCTATATACGCCGCTTGAGCCCTAAGCCCTTGATTCACAAAGATTATTTTATGGACCCGTATCAAATCTTAGAATCTTTGGTGCATGGGGCTGATGCACTCTTGCTCAACGCCTCTTTATTGGCAAAAAACCTCAAGGAGATATTAGAGTATAGCGTGCGCTTGGGGTTGCTTGGCATTGTGCAGGTGGCTACTCCTAAAGAACTCAAGACAAGCATTCTAGCCAAAGCCCCAGCCCTCTACTTCCCCCAAAATTTTAACACCCTCCTAGAGCTCACCCCCCAAAGACCCCTGATTTTCAAAGACCTAGACGATCTAGCCCCCAATGCCCAAAACTCCTATGGTGCGGACGGACTGGTGATCAAACTTTCAAAGCAAACTTAAAAAATAAAAATAACGCAGTGTTACTAAGAGCCCCAAGGGCTATGATCACTGGGTGTTCTCCAGAAGTTTGAGGATGATCTTTTCGTAAGTGAAATTTTGGATGCTTTTGTGGAGCTGTGTCGAGATATGATGATAGTAGGTGGGATCGCCCAAGATGGCATTGATTTTGGTTGCCATTTGGTCGGTGTCTCCCGCCACCAAATCGGCATGGAGCTCTCTAGCATTGCCAACAGGTGTGCAGATAAAGGGCGTGCCATATTGCATGCTCTCTAAAAGCACCATAGGGAAGCATTCATAATCCCCATAGCTACCATGCAAAAATAGCGTAGCGGCTTTGCAAAGCTCTAAGACAGCGGCGCGTTCTATGTCGTAGAAAAACAGGACTTCTTTAAAACCATATTTAGTATCGAGTTGGTGGCGTTTTAAGGCTTTAAGGCGATCTAGGGTATGCCCACTATTAAGGGATCCTACAAAAACTAGAGGGATGCATGCTTGGCTGGCATAATAAGCTCTAAGCACCATCTCTTGTCCTTTTTCAGGGTAGTAATTGGAAATATTCAAAATAAAGGGGGTGCTTTTGAGGGTTTCTAGGAGGGTGTGCGGGGCGGTGTGCCATCTATCAAATTTTTTAGCTAACGTGGGGGGGGGGGGGGGTGAAAGTCTTAGGGGGGCAAATATCCTTTTTTAGCACGCCATTAGAAAGGATACCCACAGGAAGACCCGCATGGGCGAAGTGGGCATAGAGTGCGCTATTTTCATGGAGCATAAAAAATGCGATCGTAGTTTTTAAGTTTTGCCTCAAGAGTGGCTAGAGCGTATTTATCCGGGGGATTTGGGTGGCCTAGAAGTTGGCTACATAGTGCCCTTATCCCTCTTTTCTTGGGGGCAGGTCTGTATTCAATATGATTTCTTAAAAACTTATACTTGGCTTGGCAGGTCTTTAAAAAAAGGGGCTAAATAATCGCTATTCCATGTCCAAATTGACGCATTGATCAAGATGTCGCACGCAAAATTCTTAGCAAAATTGGTGTAATCCTCAAGCTCCCCTAACCAACCTTTTTGGGTGTCATGGAAAATATGGAATTCGATCACATAGAGATTAGGGGCAATTTCAATAGATTCTCTATGGATACCCCCACTACTTATAGATTCCCTATGCCCATCGCGTTTGATAGACATGGCCACCCCAGCATGGTTAAAGGTGTCGCTAGTGATCACAAAAACACAATGCCCAGCCTGGGCCAGCGCATAGGTCAGCCCATAGTCAGCCATAGCCGTGCCCGTTTGCAAGGGATAATATTGCTCGGTGCAATAAAGAAAGTTCATTTAGAGCCTTTGTATCAAATTGCCATGTTGAAAATTGTGAAACTTTGGTGGCAGTATAGCCCTTAAATACTTTGGTTGTGATTAGATAGGCTTTCAGCTCTTTGCTCTTGCAAAAAGCCATACTTGTTAAACTTTTCTTGGTCATAATTGTGCTTTGTGGACTTTGCAAAAGGCACAATGATTATAGCTCAATAAAAGATTGGTGCGCTTTGAGCGTTGCAGAACTCCTCCCCCCCCCCCCYTTGCCCCCTCCCAAAGGCGACTAGGCTACATCATGCCGCCCATGCCTCCCATACCGCCCATGCCACCCATATCAGGCATTGCAGGAGCGGGTTTGTCTTCTTTGACTTCATGCACGGTAGCCTCAGTAGTCAAGAGCAAGCTAGACACAGATACGGCATTTTGCAAAGCGATGCGCGCTACTTTAAGGGGATCGATGATGCCCGCTTTAAACATATCCACATACTCGCCATTGCTCGCATTAAAGCCAAAGTGCGCTTCTTTGTGTTTTTCCACCTCATTGACCACCACACCGCGATCATAACCTGCATTAGCCGCAATTTGAGCCAGTGGGGCTTTAATGGCGCGTTTGATAATTTCATAGCCCACTTTTTCATCTTCATGCAATTCCAAATGCACTTTTTTGAGCCGCACGAATCAAAGCCGCACCCCCACCGATCACAATGCCTTCTTCCACAGCGGCTTTTGTGGCAGACAAAGCGTCATCTACGCGATCTTTCTTTTCTTTCATTTCCACTTCAGAAGCCGCGCCCACTTTGATCACCGCCACGCCACCGCTAAGTTTGGCTAGGCGTTCTTGGAGCTTTTCTTTGTCGTAGTCGCTAGTGGTGGCTTCGATTTGGGTTTTGATTTGGGCGATGCGATCTTTCACATCGTGGGTTTTGCCTTTGCCATCTACAATCGTGGTATTGTCTTTGTCAATCACAATGCGTGCAGCCACACCTAGATCGCTCACATCGGCATTTTCTAAGGTTTTGCCCAGCTCTTCAGAGATCACTTGCCCGCCTGTAAGGATCGCGATGTCTTTGAGCATTTCTTTACGGCGATCGCCAAAGCCCGGAGCCTTGACCGCTGCCACATTGAGCACACCCCTTAATTTATTCACTACTAAAGTAGTAAGGGCTTCGCCTTCGATGTCCTCAGCGATGATCAAAAGAGGTTTGCTCTCTTTCATGGTGCGCTCTAGCAAGGGCAAAATGTCTTTCATGCTAGAAATTTTCTTATCAGTGAGCAGAATATAAGCGTTTTCTAGCTGGGTGGTCATTTTTTCCGCGTTGGTGACAAAATAAGGAGAGAGGTAGCCACGATCAAATTGCATGCCCTCAACCACATCGAGTTCATCCTCAATTCCCTTAGCTTCCTCAACGGTGATCACGCCGTCTTTGCCCACTTTTTCCATCGCATCGGCAATGAGTTTTCCGATTTTTTCATCAGAATTAGCCGAAATGGTGGCTACCTGGGTGATCTCCTCTTTTCCGCCCACTTTTTTTGCTAGATTTTTTTGTAGTTCAGCGATGATGGCTTCGCTGGCTTTATCCATACCGCGTTTAACTTCAATGGGGTTAGCCCCAGCGGTGATGTTGCGCAAGCCCTCTTTGAAAATGCTGTAAGCTAAAACGGTAGCCGTAGTAGTGCCATCTCCAGCGGCATCAGCAGTTTTGCTCGCCACTTCTTTAACCAGCTGTGCGCCCATGTTGGCTACAGGACAAGCTAGCTCGATTTCCTTAGCCACACTCACGCCATCTTTGGTGATGCTAGGCGCGCCATAACTTTTTTGGATGAGCACATTGCGCCCTCTTGGTCCCATCGTAACTTTGACCGCATCATTGAGTTGTTTCACGCCTTCAAAAAGTTTGTTGCGCGCGTTGTCTGAAAATTTGATTTCCTTAGTTGCCATTGTGTGTCCTTTTTTTGAATGTTGTTATAAATGTGGGGGCACGCAAAAACAGCGTGCCAGATTTAATTAGTGACTATGGCAGCAATCGCCCTCGTGCTTGTGATCGCCTTTTTTATGCCCGTGCTCATGCCCATGGCAGCAAGAATCCACTACGCCGAGCACATCCTCAAGCTCTAAAACCATAAATTCTTTCCCGCCTAGCACAATTTCAGTGCCTTTGTATTTGCCAAAAGCCACCACATCGCCCTCTTTGAGGCATTTACAGCCTTCGCTGATTTTATGACTCACCGCTTTAACAATACCCATTTGGGGCTTTTCTTTAGCGTTGTCCGGAATGATAATCCCAGAAGCGGTTTTCTTTTCTTCCTCTAGTCTTTCAACTAGCACTCTCTCGCCTAATGGCTTAAACATGTTGTCTCCTTAGTCCTAAAAATTAGCACTTAAAAAAAATTAAGTGCCAAATAATAGCAAAAATTTTTGGGTAAGTCAAGGGTTATTTTAAAATTAAAATATTTTTTTCAATATATATTAGCCACTTAGACTAAAGTTATATATTGTTAATCATATCAATATTGATAGAGGGTCAAAAAAGCCAAATACAAGCTCTCTTATGCTAAAAACCCAATATGATTAGCGCACAATCCTTAGAGCAACTCAAACAAGTCATCGACATTGTAGAAGTGGTGCAAGGTTATATCGAGCTCAAGAGGGCAGGGATCAATTACCAAGCGATCTGCCCTTTCCACAACGAAAAAACCCCCAGTTTCATTGTCAATCCCCAAAAAAATTCCTTTAGATGTTATGGGTGCTCCAAATCGGGCAATGCGATCACCTTTGTGATGGAGTATGAAAAATTGGATTTTGTGGGGGCGGTGCAGAAGTTGGCCGACAAGTTCCGCGTGCCCCTAGAATACACCCATAAAACCCAGCAAAATACCCAAGAGTGGGATTTATTGGAGCTCATCACACGCTTTTATCAAGATCAGTTGGCATCAAACCCCACAGCTCAAGAATATTTGGAAAAAAGGGGGGTTAGCCCCTCTAGCGTGCAAGAATTTAGATTGGGGTTTTGCCACCCTAGAGCCCTAGAGGATTTTATCACCAAATACCATCTGGATCGTTCCATGCTGATCCAATTAGGCGTGCTCGCCCAGCATGAAGGCAGAAATTATGCCCGCTTTGCTAACCGCTTGATCTTCCCCATCCATAACCCTAATGGGAAAATTGTAGGTTTTGGGGGGCGGATTTTGGATACTAATTTAGGCACAACCAAAGTAGCAAAATACATCAATTCGCCCCAAACCCCGCTCTTTAATAAATCTAAACTTTTATATGGCTATTTCTTAGCCCGTGAGGCGATTTTAAAACAAAAGCAGGTTTTGGTTACAGAGGGGTATTTAGATGTGATCTTGTTGCACCAAGCAGGGATCAAGCATGCCGTAGCCACTTTGGGGACAGCTTTAAGCGAGCAACATTTGCCTATTTTAAATCGGGGCATGCCCTCGGTCATTATGGGCTATGATGGCGATCGCGCCGGTCATAGTGCGGCTTTGAAGGCTAGCCAGCTGTTAGCCAAAGAGCTTAAAAGCGGGGGGGTGGTGGTCTTTGAAAATAACCTAGACCCCGCTGAGATGGTCGCTAGTGGGCAGATTAAACGCCTCCAAGAGTGCCTAGCCCAGCCGATGAAGTTTATTGAATTTGTTTTGAGGGGCATTAGAGAACAGCACGACTTGAACGATCCTTTGCAAAAAGAACAAGCCCTTAAAGAGGCTCAAAATTTTTTTGCACGATCTCCCCCTCGTGGTGCAAGAGGACTATAGACAAATGACAGCCCATTTATTAGAAATCCCCCAAAGTGGCTTAATTGGGCTTAAAAGGCAAAAGCCTCCCGCCCCTAGCCCATCGGGCGAGCGCGCCATTTTAGATCCTTTAGAAGAGGTCTTGATCAAATACATGGCTTTAGATCATGGCTTGATCCAAAATGCCTTAGACTTTGTTCAGGTGGAAAGTTTCAGGCATTGCCAAGAGGAGTTTAAGGCGTTATGTGCGGGTCAGTTTGACAAAGCGTGTTTGGTGGCGATCATGCTAGATGATCGCTTGCCCATTGAGCCCCATGGCTTTAAGGACAATTTGATTAAGCTCATCAAACGCCATTGTGAATGGCAGATAACCCAAATCCACACGCTTTACACCCATTTAGACCTCTCAGAACGCATTGCCATGATGAATGAATGGAAAAAGAAGCGTTATCTATGCGAACAAGGAGAATTAGTCAGAATATGAAAGCCCTAGCTCTTTTTAGTGGCGGGTTAGACAGCCTGCTATCCATGTATTTAGTTGCCTCTCAAGGGGTCGAAGTTAGCGCCCTACATTTTAATATCGGGTTTGGCGGGAATAAGGACAAATTAGAGTATTTGCAAAATGCCACCCAGCAAATTGGCGTGGGTTTGCTGGTGTGCGACATCCAAGAGCAGTTTTTTAATGAAGTGCTTTTTGAGCCCAAATACGGCTATGGCAAATACTTTAATCCTTGCATTGATTGCCATGCCAATATGTTCAGACAAGCCTTTTACAAACTCCTAGAACTCAAGGCGGATTTTGTGATCAGCGGGGAGGTATTAGGGCAACGCCCCAAGAGTCAGCGCAAAGAAGCCCTAGGGCAGGTTAGAAAATTGGTGCGTGGGTTTGGGGCTGAAAAGTGTTTTGATAGCATTTTGGATCGCAGTGGCAAAGACCCTAGCAAGCCCCAATTTTTAGATGAACTTTTGCTCCGCCCCATGAGCGCACAACTGCTAGAACCTAGCTTTATGGAAAAACAAGGCTGGGTGGATCGGGCTAAATTGTGGGATATACAAGGGCGTAGCCGTGTGCGGCAACTTTCTAAGGTGCAAGAATTGGGTTTAAAATATTATGAAAAACCCGGGGGTGGATGTTTGCTAACAGACTTGAGCGTGAGTGCTAAACTCAAAGATTTACAAGCCCACCGCCAAAATACCCAACAACAAATGGTGGTGCAGGATAATTTGATTGTCAAGGTGGGGCGTTATATGGTCGTGGGTAATACCCGTGTGATCGTGGGGCGCAATGAGTTAGAAAATGCCAAATTGCAAGTCCCCCACCCCTTGATGGATAAGATCGAATTGCTCGATTGCAAGGGGCCCTTAGGGCTTGTGGAAAAATGCGCCAGCCTAGAGGAGAAAAAACTAGCCGCCCAAATTGTGTTGAGCTATGCCAAAAGTGAGAAAGAGCGTGCTTATGGGGTGCAGGTGGGGGCTGAGGTGCTGCATTTAAACCCTTTGCAAAAAGAAGAGGCACAAAAATATCTTTTCATGGGTTGAGAGGGTGTATAATAACGCAATGAGGAGTTAAACATGGAAGAATTTATTGGATTAGGGGTTGTGGGTAATTTTGCAAGGCATTTAGAGCAAGCGGGCGAAGCCCATAGCTTTATCAACATGAAACACATTGAAAAGGACGCACCCAAGGGGCTTTTCCCTTTTTACCTACCCAATGATAGTGGGTATTTGGGGCGTTATTGTATGGATAATGAGTTTGTGATTTTACCTGATAATGCAAGCCTGCACGCCCAAGCCGAGCCTGAGATCGCTCTAGAATGTGAAATTATCTATAATGATAAGCACTTGGTGGAGAGCATCACGCCCCATTATTTTATGGCGTTCAATGATGCCTCGATCCGCAATCTCAAGGCAGCGAAACTCTCTAGAAAAAAAGAACTTTTCCAAAGCCTCTAAGGGAATGGGCGAAAAATTGTTGATCGATCGCTTTGTCTATGGGGGGGTGTGTAATGACTATTCCATTGCCTCTTTTTTAACCAGAGATGGGGAAACCCACATTTATGGCGAAAACTCTAAATTAGTCAAATACGAATACTTCTATGACAAGCTGTTGGGTTGGATTGTGGAAATGTTAAACACCCAAAAAGATGAAGGGAGTTTGGAAAATCTTAAAGAGGTGTTTAGAGCACATGATTATCCCTCTAAGTGCATTATTGCCATTGGTGCCACGCCTTACCTGCCTTTCGCCCAAGAAAATTTTTTGAAACAAGATGATTGTATCACCATCATCACCTACAACCACCGCCGTTATAGTTTTGATAAGATTTTCAACATTGTTGCCTCCAACCAACTCCAGCAAACCCCTCTTAAAGATGTGTCCTTTATCCAACAAAAGGTCGTGGTGGATAAAAATTTGGTTGTTACAACTTGCTAGCTTGCCAAGCCCGTTATGCCAGATAATCCGGGTGTGGGTACGCCCCAAGACTTAGAGCTTTTGCTCGCCAAGATTGAGGCTTCACAAGCCCAGTTTGAGCAAGAGATCAATAGCAAGATTGAAAGTTTAGCCCTACAACGCGTGGATAGCAACCATGTTTTTCAAATCGCACGCAAAAACACTGCGATCGCCTACAAATTGGTCGCCCTGCTGGCTTTTGTGTGTCTGAGTCAAGCCATCGCCCTTGTGGTGCTCCTCCCCCTTAAAGAAACCCAGCACCATTTTGTGGATTTTGCCAACCAAGACAAGCATTATGCCATTATCCAGCGCGCCGATGAGAGTATCACCAGCAACCAAGCTCTTGTGCGCTCACTGGTGGGCACTTATATCCTCAATCGCGAATCCATTAACCACATTGACGATCAAATCCGTTACGAGTCGGTGCGTTTGCAGAGCAGCCAAAAGGTTTGGGAAGTGTTTGAAAATTTGGTCGCCTCCAAACACAGCATTTACACCAATGCCAAAATGGATCGCGACATTAAGGTTATTAATATTGCCCTACTCAAAGATAGTAACACCCAAAACATCGCCAGCGTGCAGATTGTGGCTAAACTCTTCTATGAGGGCAAACCCACCTATGAAAAACGCTACCACATCACGCTAAGCTACGCCTTTAACACCCCCAAACTAGATTATGAACCCATGCCCAAAAACCCGACCGGCTTTGAGGTCAATGCTTATAGCATTGTGGAGTTAAGCCCGCTGAAAAACCCTTAGCCCAAAGTGAAAAATTTATAGAGCGAAACCGCCAAGCACACCAAATAAGCCATGATCAAAGCGTAGCGGTGCGTTAGCGTGCTCACTTTGGTGATGAGCCTAACCCCCACCAGCACGCCCAGCACACTCCCCACCCCCACTAACAGCCCCCATTGCAGATATTGCCACTCTAAAATATGGCTTTGATAGAGCGAAGCCACCCCACTAATGGAGGAAAACACCACAAAAAACAAGCTCAAAGGCACGCTTTGCTTGGGGTCTAAGCCCAAATAATAAGACAAGAGCGACACCATCAACACCCCCCCACCAATACCAAGAGAAATCGCAAAAATGCCTGTTAAAGCCCCAATGGCGATTAAAATGACCTTGTCTTTTGGCTGGAGCTGTGCGCTCTTGATCTTTTTGCCTGTGGATTTTTTAGACTTTAGAAAAAAGCGCAAAAGGGAGTAAAAGGTCATTAAAATAAACAATCCAAGCAAGATTTTATGCGGCACATGGGTTAAGATCGCTCCGCTAAAGCCCGCCCCCATTAGACCGCCAAGCCCCACCCAAAAGCCCACTCTTAGATCCAAAAGCCCTTTTCTAAAATTTGCCACACTCCCTGCCACAGAGGAACAAACCATTTGTAAAATAGAAATCCCCACCGCACTATCATAGCCATACCCAAAGACAAGTAAGGTGGGCACAATCACCATCCCCCCCCCAATGCCAAAAAAAGCCAGCCATCACACCCGTTAGCAAGCCCAGTAGCCAAAACAAGCCTAATTGTGCCATCTCCATGTATAGCCTTTTGACTCCATTATAATGAAGTTGTGCTAAAATCCCCACCATGATTGATCGCCGGATTTTGACCCACTTTGATTTTCTATTGTTCTTTTTTCTCCTACCCCTCACGGGTCTCTCTTTCTTTTTAGTCCATGAAGCCAATATAACTTTAAGCCTCAAACAAGGCTTTTACTTCGCGACAGGCTTTATCGTGTTTTGGGTCGTGTTCTTGATCCCCTTTAGAAAATTTGATTACTTGTTCCATGTGCTCTACTGGGGCTGTGTTTTCTTGCTCTTGCTGGTTAATTTTATGGGCACTTCCAAACTAGGGGCGCAACGCTGGCTAGTGATCCCGGGCACTTCTTGGAGTTTCCAGCCTAGCGAGCCGGTCAAAATCGCGATTCTTTTGCTTTTGGCTCACTTGATTAACACCCACCCCATCCCCCCGGGGGGCTATGGCTGGAAGGTTTTTGGGAAATTGAGCATTTATATTATTATCCCAGCGGGGCTGATTTTAAAACAACCTGATCTAGGCACCGCCCTAGTCATTTTGATCATGGGTTTTGGGGTGTTGTTTTTGGTGGGTGTGCATCCCAAGGTGTGGATCACGCTAGGGATTATCTTCGCCACCGCTTCCCCGCTCATTTATGGCTCCTTGCACGCCTACCAAAAAAAGCGTATCCACGATTTTATTGCCGAAAAACCCAATTACCATGTCCGCCAATCCATTATTGCGATAGGTTCTGGTGGGCTTTTAGGCAAGTCCCAAGAGGAATCCACCCAAGCCAAGTTAAAGTTTTTACCCATTGCCACCAGCGATTTTATTTTTGCCTACTTTGTGGAACGCTTTGGCTTTTTGGGGGCATTTGCACTCTTGATCTTTTATTTACTCTTTGTCTTGCATTTTTTCTCTTATTTTATGAGCGACCCCAAAGATCGTTTCTTGCAGACGATCACGGGCGGGATTGCGATTTTGATCTTTGTCTATACCAGCGTGAATATTGCTATGACTCTGGGATTAGCCCCTGTTGTGGGCTTGCCCCTGCCTCTTTTAAGCTATGGGGGCAGTAGTTTTATCACCTTCATTGCTCTATTTGCCATCTTTGAAAACCTCCTTGCATTTAAATTTGGATTTGGTTATAATCCCCCTTCTTATCGAAAAAGAGGATTCTTAGCTCAGCTGGTTAGAGCATTCGGCTCATAACCGATTGGTCGTAGGTTCAAGTCCTACAGAATCCACCAAGGTTTCCATGCAAGTAGCGGCTAGTATTTTGAGTGCGGATTTTTTTGGATTTAAGGCAGAGTATCGCGTGCGTGCGAGGGGGTGGTATTTTTTTGCATGTGGATGTGATGGATGGGCATTTTGTGCCTAATCTAACCTTTGGTCCCTGTGTGCTTAAAAAACTTCCTGAATTGCAAATCCCCCTAGATATCCATTTGATGGTGAGCGATCCCCTCTTTGGCGTTACACTTTATCAGGATTTAAAACCTGCCTTTTTGAGCGTGCATGTTGAAAGCACGCCCCACCTGCACAAGGTGGTGCATCATATTAAAGATTTGGGGATTAAAGCCGGGGTGAGTCTCAACCCCGCCACCCCCCTAAACACCCTAGATTATGTGATTCAAGACTTGGATTTAGTGTTGCTGATGAGTGTTAATCCCGGTTTTGGGGGGCAGAGCTTTTTACCCCTCACCCTCCAAAAACTCTATGATTTTAAACAACGCTTCCCCAATTATGCTGGGGTGCTGGAAGTCGATGGGGGGATTAACGATCAAAACGCACATTTGTTAAGCCAAGCGGGGGCTAATTTATTGGTGGTGGGCAGTTTTTTATTTAACCATGCCAACCCCACCCAAGCCCTCCAAACCCTCCAAGCCATTGATGTCTGAAAGTTATCGCGATTCGTTGTATTGTTTTGTGGATATTGAAACCACCGGATCTAAACCGGAGACTTCCAGCATTATAGAAATTGCTGCCCTGCTCTATGCGCCCGCTCCCACTCCCCTAGGCAAGGGACGGCTAATTAAAAGTTATGCCAGTTTGGTTTTTTGTGAGGACATCCCACCCAAGATCAGCGAATTGACCGGCATTGAACCTGAAGACCTACAAGGTGCGCCCTCTTTGATCCCCGTTTTGCGTGTGTTTAAAGACCTCTTGCAAGATCATATTTTTGTTGCCCACAATGTGGCTTTTGATTTTAATTTTATCCATTGCACCAGCCAGCAAGTCTTGGGCGAGGGGCTTTTTAACCCCCAACTCTGCACCTTGAATCTAAGCCGTCTGTGTATCCCTAGCCCCAAGCATGGCTTACAATTCCTCAACACCCACTTGGGGATCAAAATCCCCATCACCCACCGCGCCTATGCCGATGCGCTCATCGCCCTTAAGGTTTTTGAGCATTGCCTGCATGCCTTACCCCCAGAGATCACCACCACCCAAGATTTATTAGATTACAGCGCGGGCAAATTAAACTGAGCCAAAGAGAACAACGCCCAAGCAAGCCCTAAATAGCAAAATAAGATAAAATAGGGTAGAATGGCATGTTAAGACTTGTAATTAGGGATCGCTCTTGACAGAACAAAGTTTAGACACGGCTTTAAATCTAGGTGAAATCGAGCTTGTGGATTTTCGAATCTTTGGGTTGCAAAATGGCAAGCCCTATGAGGGGATTTATGGGATCAATGTCTCTAAGGTGCAAGAGATCATCATGATGCCTGAGATTTTCGAGTTCCCCACGCATTTAAAATATGTGGTTGGGGTCTTTGATCTGCGTTCCACAATTATCCCCCTAATCGATCTCTCCACTTGGCTAGGGATCACAGCAGATGAACAACGCATTGAAGAAAAAGTCGTGGTGATCACCGAGTTTAGCAGTGTGAAGATGGGTTTTGTGGTGCATGCAGCCAAGCGTATCCGGCGTATTAGCTGGAGCGATGTGGAATCGGCGACTTTTAGTGCGCATAGCGATGTGAGTCAGGATAAGATCACGGGCACGACCAAAATCGAGGGGGATAGAACCCTCTTGATCTTGGATTTGGAGAGCATTTTAAACGACTTTGAGTTTAGTGTCCCCCATGCTTCTAAAAAAGACCTCCTAGAAGAACATTCTAAGAAATTTGAGGGAATCGCCTTATTTGTAGATGATAGTCGGGCAGCACGCAAGATCATCAAACACACGCTTTTAAAACTGGGGTTTCAGGTGGTGGAGGCTGTGGATGGCAAGGATGGTTTGGCTAAACTAGAGATGCTCTTTAACCAATACCAAGAGACCTTGAGTAAGCATCTAAGGCTGATTGTCTCGGATGTGGAGATGCCCAAGATGGATGGCTACCATTTCTTTTCTAAAATCCAAGAAGACCCGCGTTTTGCCAATATCCCCGTCCTTTTTAATTCCTCTATTTGTGATGATTACAGTGCGCAGAGGGCTTTAGATTTAGGGGTAAAGGGTTATCTGGTGAAATTCGATCCCAACCGCTTTGCTGATGAAATTGCCAAGATTTTAGGATAACCCACAAATTGGAGTATAATACATTAAACAACAGAAAGGGTGTTTAGATGGATGATATGAAGGAGATCATGGAAGACTTCTTGGTAGAAGCCTTCGAAATGAACGAACAACTGGATCAGGATTTGGTGGAGCTAGAGCACAACCCGCAAGATTTGGACTTACTCAACCGCATTTTTAGGGTCGCCCACACCATCAAGGGTTCCAGTTCGTTCCTTAACTTGGATATTCTAACCCATTTGACCCATAATATGGAAGATGTTTTAAACAAAGCCCGTAAGGGCGAGCTCATCATCACCCCCGATGTGATGGATGTTGTCTTGCGATCGGTGGATATGATGAAAACCCTCTTGGTAACCATTCGCGACACGGGATCAGATGCCAATTCGGGCATTGATACCACCAACATTGTTAAAGAGCTCCAAGCCATCGCCCATGCCACAGGTGGTGGCGATGAAACTCCCCCCTTAGAGTCTGCTCCAAGCGAGCCTAGCCCCCCTCCTCCCCCTCCTCCATCAGAGCCTACAGAGTCTGCACCTATAGCCCAGCCTACAACCCCACCATCCCCTGATAGCGAATCTGAGCCTGATTATGCCAACATGAGCACTGAAGAGGTAGAAAAAGAGATCGATCGCTTGCTAAAACTCCGCCAAGAGGCTGATAAAAAAACGCCGTGCTGAACTCAAAAAAAGAGCAGAGCCAAAAAGCCCAAAATCAGCCCCAACCCCCCAAACCCCAAACTCCTAAAACCCTAGAAAAGCCCCAATCAGGTTCCCAAACCAAAAAAGATCAAGACAAATCTGTTGCCATTGGGGTCGAACAAACCGTGCGCGTGGATGTGCGCCGTTTGGATCACTTGATGAATCTCATTGGGGAATTGGTGTTAGGCAAAAACCGCTTGATCCGCATTTATGGGGATGTGGAGGAACGCTATGATGGAGAAAAATTCTTAGAGGAATTAAACCAAGTTGTGTCCTCTATCTCAGCGGTTACCACCGATTTACAACTGGCTGTGATGAAAACAAGGATGCAACCTATTGGCAAGGTGTTTAACAAATTCCCCCGCATGGTGCGTGATTTGAGCCGCGAACTAGGCAAGAGCATTGAATTAGTCATTGATGGGGAAGAGACCGAGCTAGATAAATCCATTGTGGAAGAGATTGGCGATCCGCTGATCCACATTATCCGCAACTCTTGCGATCATGGTATTGAGAAACCCGAAGATCGCAAAATGTTAGGCAAGCCTGAAATGGGGCGTGTGGAACTCAGCGCTTATAATGAGGGTAACCATATCGTGATCAAGATCACTGATGATGGGACGGGGCTGGACCCTGAAAAACTCAAAGAAAAAGCCATTGAAAAGGGCGTGATCACCGAGAGGGAAGCTAGCACGATGACGGACAAAGAAGCCTTGAATATCATCTTCAAGCCCGGCTTCTCCACTGCCAAGACCCTAAGCAATGTTTCTGGACGGGGTGTGGGTATGGATGTGGTGAAAACCAATATTGAAAAACTCAATGGGATCATTGAATTAGAATCAGAAGTGGGGGTTAGGACCACCCAAAAGCTTAAAATCCCGCTCACTCTAGCCATTATCCAAGCCTTGCTTGTGGGCGTGCAAGAGGAATACTATGCCATCCCCCTCTCCTCTGTGCTAGAGACCGTGCGTATTAGCCAAGATGAGATTTATAGCGTAGATGGTAAAAGCGTGTTGCGTTTGCGTGATGAAGTGCTCTCCTTAGTGCGCCTAGCAGACATCTTTAAGGTCGATGCGATCTTAGAGGGCTCTAAAGAAGTCTATGTGGTGATCATCGGGCTAGCCGATCAAAAAATCGGGGTGATTGTGGATTACTTGATCGGGCAAGAGGAGGTGGTCATTAAATCTTTGGGCTATTACCTCAAAAGCACTAAGGGGATTGCCGGGGCGACCGTGCGTGGAGATGGCAAGATCACCCTGATTGTGGATGTGGGCACGATGATGGAGATGGCAAAAAAATGTCAAGGTCAATGTCAATAGTCTCATTGATGAAGCCCAAAACTCCAATATCAAAAACAACCCCAGCGATTATATTGTGCTCGCCATCGATGATAGCAGCACGGACCGGGCGATGATGCGTAAATCCCTAAAACCTCTGGGCGTTACCGTGATTGAGGCGAGTAATGGCGTGGAGGGCTTGGAGATGGTTAAGAATGCCGACAAGGTGCCCGATGCGGTGTTGGTGGATATTGAAATGCCTAGAATGGATGGGTATGCCTTTGCTAGCGAAGTGCGTAAATACAATAAATTTAAAAACTTGCCCTTGATTGCGGTTACTTCACGGGTAACCAAGACCGATCGCATTAGAGGGGTGGAAAGCGGGATGACTGAATACATCACCAAGCCCTATAGCCCTGAGTATTTGGCAAATGTAGTCAAACGGAGCATTAAACTAGATTAAAAGGAGAGAACATGCAAGATGCAATGGCACTAAAAGAGCTGTTTGAGAAACAAAAGAAAGGAAACAAGGACGAGAATAAGGCTGATGACAATGAGGAGATTTTACAATTCATCGGTTTTATCATTGGGACAGAGGAATATGCCATCCCCATCCTCAACATTTTAGAGATTGTCAAGCCCATTGGTTATACCCGTGTGCCTGAAACCCCTAACTATGTGCTGGGAGTCTTCAATTTGCGGGGTAATGTCTTCCCTCTGATTAGTTTGCGCTTAAAATTTGGTTTGCCCCCGGAAAAACTCAACAAGGACATGCGTTATTTGGTGGTGCGCCACAACGATCAGATCGCCGGCTTTTACATTGACAGACTCACAGAGGCGATTCGCATCAAGCAATCTGACATCGACCCGGTGCCTGAAACCCTATTGGAAAATAACCAACTCATCTTTGGGATCGGCAAACGGGAAGACAAGCTAGTTTCTATTTTAAAAGTTGAGGAAATCTTAAAAAAAAGACTTTTAAGAGTCCTTGTCAATCCAAAGGAGATTCGTGTCTGCTTTTACACGCCTAGGCATTGGCACAAAAAATTGTGGTCGGTGTAGGCATTATCGTGGTATTAGGGATTTTGGTTTTGGGGCTTGTAGTGGGGATACAGGTTAGGAATGTTACCAAAGCCCAAACCATTGAAACATTAGAAGACAATGTCAATGAGGGGGCTATGCGTTTGCAAAGAATCATGGACCGCTCATTTGCCCATTTGAATGGTTTGGGCAAGGATTTAATTAGCCCTGAGGGTCTAGCCCACCCTCCAAAAAAACGCACCGAATTGATGCAACGCTTTTTAGCCGACTCAACAAACATCGCCCTAGTTAGCTTGACCCTACCGGGTGATCCGCAAGGCTCATCTGTGATGCACATGGTGGGGGCTTCTTTTGAGATGATGCACCAAGAAAAGATTTACTCCCCTAAGGTCTATGGTGAGGTATTACAGACTTCTAGGGTTGTCAAAAGCGATCCCTATTTTCGCGAAATTGATGGCAAATCGGTTTTTGGGTTTGATCTAGGGGTGCCCTTAGAACAGCGTGGCAAAGTGATTGGGGTTTTGGTTGCTTTTTTTTAGCATTGATAGCCTTGCTGATGTGGTGATGCGTAGCAAAAATGACACCTTTGTAGCCAATCAAGATGGGTATTTGCTCATCGCCTATGATAAAAACATTCAGGGCAAACTTTTAACTGCTGTCAATTCCGATCCTTCGGCTAAAACTTTGGTGCAGGCTATCAAGGCTTTGAAAGCCGGTGTTTTTGATTACTATTCCCTCAGCGAGAAGAAGAGCAGTTTGTTAGTGGTAAAGTCCTTTGATATTTTTCAAAAAATTGGTCCCGAGGATTTTAAGTTTAATTGGGCATTAGCCCGTTTTATTAGTAAAGATAAGGTGTTGCAAGCCTCTATCTATCTCCAAAATCTCGTGTTGGGTATGGGTGTTATCATTGTGTTGATCTTGGTGGTTGCCATTTATATTTTGGTGCGTTTGTTGGTGAGCAATCGGATTGGTATGGTTTCTGAAACCTTGCTAGGGTTTTTCAAACTCTTAAACGACCCCAAGGGGCAGCATGACATTCCAGTCACCAAAGTATATGCCCTCGATGAAATTGGGGTGATGAAACAAGCCATCAATGAAAACATTGCCAAAATCCATGAAAACACCAAAGCCGATAGCGCAACCATTGATGACATGTTGAGCGTGGTGCGTTCCATCAAAGAGGGGGATTTTACCAAAGAAATCCATGCCACGCCCAATAATCCCGATCTCTTGCACCTTAAAGAGCTTTTTAATGAGGTCGCTCTGTATTTACGCCAACACATCGGATCGCACATGCAAAGCATCAATGAGGCTTTTGAGCGATTCAAGGTTTTGGATTTTAGGCAGGGTGTCCCCAACCCTACGGGGAATGTTGAAAAGGCTATCGACTCTTTAAGCAATGGGATTAGGGGGATGTTACGCACTTCCTCTAATTTTGCCAATGCATTGAGCCATGAATCTGGGGGGTTAAAAACCTGCGTGGATAGTTTGATTCAGAGTGCTAATCAACAAAATAAAAGTTTGCACCAAACTTCTAAATCCATTGAGTCCATTGTGGATAGCATTTCTAACATTAGCCAAAAAAGACGAGGATATGATCAAACAAGGGCAGGATATTAGAAACATTGTGGAGATCATCAAGGATATTGCCGATCAAACCAATCTTTTAGCCCTCAATGCCGCCATTGAAGCCGCACGCGCAGGGCAGTATGGGCGGGGCTTTGCCGTGGTAGCTGATGAGGTCAGAAAATTAGCCGAACGCACCCAAAAATCCTTGGGCGAGATTGAGGCTAATATTAATGTGTTGGTGCAAAGCATCGCCGATACCTCCGAATCGATTAAAATGCAGAGTCAAAGCGTGGAGGGGATCAACCATTCTTTAGAGGCTTTCAAGCAAGACACGCAAAACAACTTAAATGTTGCCAACACTTCTTTAGAAGTGGGGCATAACATCGATCGCATTTCCAAAGATATTTTAGACGATGCCAACAAGAAACAATTTTAATGCAGATTCTTAAAAAAGTCCTGTGGGTGCTTTTTATCTTGCCCGTAACGCTGGGCAGCGTGTTGGGCGGGGGGTATTTGTTTATTTTGTGGGTGGGGGCAGATCATGAGATTCAAAAAGTCGTGGATTATAAGCCAGAGCTTGCCTCCAAGATTGTGGATACTAAGGGGCGTTTGGTCGCCAATATCTATAATAAAGAGTTCCGTATTTATGCCCATTTTTCTGAGATTCCGCCCGAAATGGTCGAAGCCTTGCTGGCAGTCGAGGACACGCTATTTTTTGAGCACCATGGGATCAACCTAGATGCGATCATGCGCGCGTTTTTAAAAAATATCCGCAACCAAAAATACACTGAAGGGGGGAGCACTCTTACCCAACAGCTAGTGAAAAACATGCTTTTAACCCGTGAGAAAACTTTAAGCCGCAAATTTAAAGAGGTCGTTTTTTCGCTCAAACTAGAACGGGCACTCACCAAAGAGCAAATTTTAGAACGCTACTTCAACCAAACTTTCTTTGGGCATGGTTTTTATGGCATTAAAACGGCTAGCTTAGGTTATTTTAAAAAACCCCTATCCGCCCTCACGCTCAAAGAGATTTGCATGTTAGTCGCCCTGCCCCGTGCGCCCTCTTTTTATGACCCCACGAGGCGATTAGATTTTTCCTTAGCAAGGGCTAATAGCATTGTCAAACGCATGCACGATTTGGGCTGGATCAGCACCGAGCAGATGCAAACAGCCTTAACACAAGTGCCTAAAGTCTATGACACCACCCTAACCCAAAATAGCGCGCCCTATGTGGTGGATGAAGTGGTGCGCACCTTGAGTTCTTTAAGCGATCTCAAAACGGGGGGTTATACGATCAAACTCTATCTGAATTTGGATTACCAAAAAGCCGCCCAAGAGTCTTTGCGCAATGGGTATGAACGCATCCTTAAGCGACTCAAAGAGGAACAAGAGGGCAATACCCTCAATGGTGCAATCGTAGTAACTGATACCCAAACCGGGCATATTGTGGCGATGGTGGGCGGGATCGATCACCAAAAAAGTGCCTTTAACCGCGCCACGCAAACCAAGAGGCAATTTGGGAGCGCGATCAAGCCCTTTATTTACCAGATTGCCTTTAACAATGGTTTTTCAAGTGCCTCTTTGATCCCCGATGTGGCGCGCAGTTTTGATACCAATGTAGGCAAAAAGAAATATTGGCGCCCCAAAAATGACAACCGCAAATACAGCGGGTTTATCACACTCCAAAAGGCTTTGGTGCATTCGGTCAATCTAGCCACAATCAATCTTGCTGAATACATTGGGTTTGATACGATCTATAGGGATTTGGATGCCTTTGGTTTTACAGATGTCCCTAAAAAATATGTCTATCGTTTTGGGCAGTTTTGGCATGTCGCCTTTGGAGGCGAGCATGCAATACTCGCTTTTTTCCAGCTATGGGAATATCTTAGAACCCACCCTCATTGAAAGCGTAACCGATGCTAAGGGCAACCCAAATATTAAAAACCACCCCCCTAAGTCCGTTCTCTCACCCGCCCAAGCTTTTTTTAACCATTGCGATTTTAAAAGAAGTGGTGGCAAGGGGAACGGGGCGGCAAGCCCAAGTGAAGGGCATGCAGGTAGCGGGCAAAACCGGGACCTCTAATAACTATGTGGATGGCTGGTTTTGTGGTTTTGCCCCCAGCTTACAAGCCATTGTGTGGTATGGGCGTGATGATAACACCAAAATTGGGTATGGCATGACCGGGGGTGTGGTGGCAGCCCCTGTCTTTGCGGATTTTATGAAACAAGCCTTAAAAATCAACCCCTCACTCAAACGCACCTTTAGAGTGCCTGAGGGCGTGGTGGAGCAAAAAATCAATGGCGAAACTTATTACACCACCCAAGGTTCTACCCCCCCTCACCAAGAGATTCGCCAAGAGATCAACGAACCTTTGATGTTTTGATCACACCTTGAAGGTGTCGATCTCAGCACCCACAATTTCAAAGAGATGATCGAGCGAGGCACGGGTTTTGCGGATTTTTTCAATATCCTCTAATTTGAGGTGCGCTAGGGTGCTGATCTCTTTGATTTCATCGTTGATATTTTCGCTATCTTTTGCGCTCTCTTGCAAGCTCTGCGCACTTGTGTGGGCGCGATCGATCACCTCTGAGATGTTCTGCACGCTTTTATCCATCACCTCTTGCAAGCTAATGGCTAACTCAGCGGTTTTGACCAATTCTTGGGCGTTTTCACCCAAGCTATAGTTGATCTCATTCACGCTTTGCACCATTTCATTGATGGTGGAATTGATGGTCGTCAAGCTATTTTGGGTTTTTTCGGCTAATTTTCTGACCTCATCAGCCACCACCGCAAAGCCTCTGCCATGCTCGCCCGCCCGGGCTGCCTCAATAGCGGCGTTCAAGGCTAGTAAATTAGTTTGGGCAGCAATGTCATCAATGATGGTCAAAACCTCCTTAATGCTATTGGTGCTCTTAGAGGTCTCCTCTAAGCGGTGGGAAAACTCCACGCTTTGCTCGGCATTACTTTTAAGACGCACATTCAAAGCTTCCATTTGCCCATGCACATCTTTTAGATATTCCCCTGTTTGGTTTAATTGTTTTTCATTTTCGCCCGCATCATTGACCCGTGCTAAAACCTTGGAGATGTTCTCCTTACTACGCCCGACCGTATCCTCAACCACAATAATCGCCTTGCTAGCCCGCTCATGCACGCTGTCTGTCGCCTCTTTAAGTGTAGAGGCAACCTCAATCCGTCTGGCACTAAAATCTTTAAATTGTTGCATCACACCCTGCATGTGCTCAATAAAGGTGTTGATATTGTGCGTGATACAGGCAATTTCATCTTTGGTTTTTTTATCTTGGCGGCCCCGATATTTGAGGCGTTTGGTCAAATCCCGACTACCTGTGGTGAGATCCGCGCTCAAGCGTTGGAGTCGCCCTAAGGGGCGGATCAAATAATAAACCCAAGCAATGGTGATCGCCAAGGTCAAAATGAGCCCAGATAGCGAGATCCAAAGCATGATACCACGCAAGTCAAAAATGCTTTTAAAGGCGACTTCTGTGGGCACATGCGCGATCATTTTCCAATTATATTTGGGCACGGTGGTGAAGACCACTAAAAATTCCTTGCCATTATTGACCTCTAAAACCACCCCCTCTTGTTGTTGCAAAATCTGTTGGGCGATGTTCTTAATGGGTGATTTCTCCCCTGCGATGCTATCCCCAACAGCCAAATCACTGGAACCTAGCACAGAGCCTTTGTCATTGGTCAAATCCAAATCCCCCCCATCTGTTAGGCGTATTTTCTTAATGTAGGTTTCAAAGAAATCTAAGGGAATATCTGCCCCAAAAACCCCAACAAAATGCCCATCACGCATTAAAGGCGCGCTGTAGGTGATCACCAGCTTATTGGTGAAGGCATCGGCATAAACTTCAGAAATAATGGTCTTCCTTTGGGCTTTGGCTTGCTGGTACCACCCTCTGACCCTAGGATCAAAGCCCTTAGGCACATCTAGGGTGGAATACATCGTCCCATCTTCAAGCCCCACAAAGGTTTGCAAAGCGTCTAAATTTTGGTTGATGTATTTGAGCACATGGTTAAGCGCATTGAGATTGCGATCCACCCCGATGGCTGACACATGGTCAGCACCCGCATCGAATAACTTGCGGGTATCATCATTCCACGCAGCAATCCAACTCGTGTTCGCTTTGGCAATCTGCAATAAGTGCGCTTTGACATTGTGTGTAACAAGATTACGCACAAAGCTTTCCACACGCATCCCAAAAATAATAAAACTCACAGCCAAAACCAACGCCAACACTAAACCAATCTTCTCTTTAGTGCCCATCAAATCCCCTTATGTTATTCTCCCTCTTTTTGCAACCCTTGACAAAGAGGTGAATTATACAACAAATGCCATTTTTAGATTGTTAATATTTTGGAAAATTTGAATAATAAAATAAAATAAAACCCAACACCTGCCCCATTTGGGCTATTTTAATCACTTTTAGATATAATGGGGGCATTTTTTTTAGTGGGTGTCTATGCGGTGGCTTTTGCGTGGCTTTTTTAGTATTTTTTCCCTAGTTTTACCCCTTATGGGCACTAAGATCACTCTAGACCCTTTTGGGTATTTGGGCATGATCTACAATCAAGGACTACAGCAATCTGCCCATAGCTATGTGGGCTTTGATGCACGCGTGGGCACGAATTTTTCTTTTAATAATGGCTGGGCTTTTGGGATTGGAGCGATTGGGGCATGGAATGTCTATAGCCGCAAATAAAAAATTCCAACCCATTGTGAGTATTGGGAATGTCCTAGGGAGTGCAGAGAGCGACATGCGTCCTTATTTGAGCATGGGCGATATTTCCGATGCCTATGTCAAATACGACACCAAGCGGCTTAAATTTGCCATTGGGCGTTTCAACTCCAATTTTGTAGGCTTTGATTGGATTCAGGGCAATATTCAGGGGGCAAGCTTATTTATCCACCGCAACGATTTTCGCTATTGGGGCATTTTTATGGACTCCATGCTCTATAATGGCTATCAAGGCAATGATTTACAAGGTGCGCGAATCGCTACGGGTATTAATGCCCTCGCCTCCTACGATCCGGTTTCTAAGAAAAAGTATGTGGGGGGGGAAGTGGTGGCTTTTGGCATGGGCTATGAGCACAAGGGCTTTAGTGTCGCCCCCTTTATTCTAGTTGATTCCAAACTCCCTCTAGCCACTAGGGGAGTCTTGTTCCAAGTGGGGGGGAAGTTCCAATACCAAGCCAACTTACCCAAAGGTTTTAAATCCTTCACTATTTTGCATGGGATTTACCAGCATGGCGATACGGATGCGGTTTTGGGCAACAATGAAGCGGGCTTGTTTATGATCGATCAGACTTTTTTATACAAAATCTTTAACTTTGGGTTGGGTTTTTACGCCGTCCCTGCCCCCAATAAAAAGGGTTATTTTTGGTCATTCAATGACAAAACCAAGTTTTATGGGCGGGGGATCAACTCCATTGGCGTGCCCGCCATTTATTTTGCCAACGCCACCATGACAGGCTATGTCTTTGGGGGCATGAAAACTAAGCGGGTGCGTATCGATGCGATGATTGCATGGGGGGATTATCAGGAGTATTCTTTGATGACAAATTACAAAATATGGAATTACAAGGAGATGACTTTGGATGCTGGGATTGGGTATGTTTATTCTTATTCCTCTAAGGCGGTGAGTAATATTGGTAATTCTTCTTTGGTGCTCTTCACCAAGTTTTCCTACTAGCCATGATCAGCATTGAAAATTTAAGCAAGTTTTACGGGCACCACGTCGCCTTAAATGGCGTGCATTTGCAAATCCCCAGCGCACAAACCATCGGGCTATTAGGCCCCAATGGTGCGGGCAAAACCACCTTGATTAAAATCCTAACGGGCATGCTCAAAAATTACCAAGGTCAGGTGCGTATTGACAACAACCCCATTGGCATAGAGAGTAAAAAGATCACCGCCTACCTGCCCGATCAGGATTGCTACCCCCAAAGCTATAAGGCTTTGCAGATGTTGCAACTTTACAAGGACTTTTTTAGCGACTTTGACCCCCAAAAAGCCCTAGAACTCTTGGATCGCTTCCAAATCCCCCTAAGACAGCCCTTTTAAAAACCTTTCCAAAGGCACTAAAGAAAAATTACAACTCATTTTAACCCTCTCCAGAAAAGCCAAACTCTTTATCTTTGATGAGCCTTTGGGGGGAGTTGATCCAATAGCCAGACAAGAAATCTTAGATTTAATCATCGCTGAGTGCCAAGATAATGCCACGATCTTACTCTCCACCCACTTAGTTTTAGATGTGCAAGATCACCTTGATTGGGCGATTTTCATCAAACAGGGCAAGATCATCGCCTTTGATCGGGTCGCCACTCTTAAGGGCGAGCATGCGAGCTTGGAGGGTGCTTACAAGGAGTATTTGAAATGATCCAAATTTTTAAACATGACTTTTTGGAAAGTTATATCCCCATTGTGGGTATGAATATCTTTTTAGTGATCTGCTGGGTTTTTCTAGCCAATATGCAACAAGGGCATGACCCCATCATTTTTTTTGCTCCAAAATTTTTTACTCTTCTTGGGGAGTTTGGTGTTGGTGGTGTTCATTTTCATGGCGACCCTGCGTTCCACCCAACAAAAGCTATTTGGCAAGGAGGGGTATTTGACCTTTAGCCTACCTTTGGGGGTGGATCGCATTTTATTGCCTAAAATCGCCATCAATCTCTTTTGGGTAGTCTTAAGCCTTATATGTGTTCCCATTGCCTTTGGGCTCTCCTATGTTTTGCACGCACCCAATTCCAAACATGCGCTTTTATTATCCATTGATGATAAAAAGATGTTTATCACCAGTGCTTGCTTATCCCTGCTTTTTTACATACTCTTATACCTCAAATTTTTATTAACCCTAACTCTCCTACATACGGGCAAATTCAAACGCTTCCCCAAATTGAGTGGCTTGGTGATCTTTATTGGGCTTAGTCTTGTGCTAGAAATCCCCTCTAAAATCTTGCAACACTATCTGTTGAGCCATTCCTCACATTTTATCTTGCCCGATGGCTACATGGCTTTTTATTATAACTTTTATAGCCCTTCTAGCTCCACCACTATTAAAACGATCTTTTTGGGCACGGAGTTTTTAAAAATCTTGGGGCTTTACTGGGCGATTCGTTGGCTGATTGTCAATAAATTAGAATTAGAATAGAAAAAAGGATTCTCCATGAAATTTCTAACTCTGTTGTTCTCCCTTGTTTTTGTGGGTGTTTTGCACGCCCAAAGTGGTTATTGCAGTTCAGATTGCATGGGCACACCCGATGAGCGCTTAGCCCCTATGGAATTCCATTTTAGCCTTGTCCATTCTGTGGAACACTACCTCAAACACCCCAAATCTAGAAAACGCATGCTCCAAAGATGCCATGAGGCTTTCACTTCCACAAACAAGATCAATTACATCAGCGACTCTTTTAAGCAAGATTGCGACAACGCCAACCAAGCCCAAGAGATGGCACGCCTTAAGATACAAGGTTAGAGCGCAAGCGCACTTTTTTGTAAAGCATCTTGCTATTGCGTAAATCCCGCACTGCATTGGTTGCTGTTTGACATACTCTCCCATAACTAAAGTTAGGGGATTCTAGCTTTAGTGGAGATCGCGGCTTCAAGCAGGATAGCTCCGTTTGGAGTCTTACATTCCCTATTCCAAAGGTTGATGGCCCCAACCCCAAGGGTATTACCCCTTGATTGCAACAAATATTAGCACAGCCATGC
>CAGP01000130.1 GCA_000263275.1 Helicobacter bizzozeronii CCUG 35545
CTGAGCCACCCAAGTTTCTTCATCCCCATCACAAGATGTATCGCCGCAATCATCAGTGGGTAATGCGCTCAATGAGCCCACTAAGATGATATGCACCGCATCTCCTTGTTGGACCTTTTTTATGATCTTAGAAACTAGGTTGATGGGGGTGTCATAATATGCAAGTGTATCGGCAGCAACGGGCGAAGCCGATGTAATCACATAAAAATCTCTCTTGGCATTTTTAGGCACTAAATCAATTCTATGGGCTTTGTGAAAAAAGGTCTTTAGGGGTTTGGCATAGGTTTTGACATAGTTATAAGCGGATACCTCCTCTTTAAAATCGCTCAAGAGTGTTTGGTCGTTTTTATGCAACTTACGCACACGCCCGGGCTTAAACCACAACTTGGCTTGGGGGCTATACAGCCACACGCTTTTATCACGACTTTGTTTGTCTTGCAATAGCGCGATTTGAAAGGGGGCATGGGTCAAGCTAGCCTTTTTGACAACCTTGTAGGCACTCAAACCCTGCGCTTTTTTTGGGGGGCTTATTTCCCATAGGGGTGTCTAAACTCTTTAAAAAATCACGCGCGCTGATGAGCCCTATTTTAGGGTTGTAAATATAGGGGGTGGGGTTGTTGTTGTCGATATATCCCGGTGTCTCATCGTGTTTTTCTGCAATGCCAAAGAGAAAGGTTTCCCAACCCCTGCCCGTATCCGCCACTTTTATAGAGCCTTTGGGCTCTTCTGCGAGC
>CAGP01000131.1 GCA_000263275.1 Helicobacter bizzozeronii CCUG 35545
GGCTAATGTGATTAAAGCGGTGCTGGTGAGTGTATTGGTGTTAGCAAGCATGCATGCCCAAAGCGATCGCGATAGAGATTATGCCATCGCAAAGGATAATCTCTATTTTGAAACCATGCCAAAGGCTTTGGAGTATTTTAGCAAATTGGCTAAAGAGGGGGATGCTAGAGGATATAAGGGCTTGGGAGATGTGTATTATTGGGGTGGCACAGGCGTGGCAAAAGATTTTAGAAAAGCTTTCCAGTATTACCAAAAAGCTGTCAAGATGGGGAATGTGGGAGCGTATGTAGAATTGGCAAGTTTTTATGAATATGGCTCTAAAAGTGGTGATTTTATGGTCGCTAAGAATATCCCAAAAACCCTAGAATACTACCACAAGGCTGGGAAAATGGGCGATTCTAAAGCGTATTTGGGATTAGGCTATCTCTATGAATTTGGCGATGGCGTGCCAAAGGACATTAAAAAAGCCATCCAGTATTTCAAACAATCTGCACTAATGGGCAATGTTTTGGCATGTATCATGTTGGGGGGTATGTATAAGTCTGGTAGGGGTGTGTCCAAGGATACACAAAAAGCCATAGAATACTACAAAAAAGCTGGAGAGGGTGGCAATAAAGATGGATATCTTGTCATAGCAGACATGTATGTGATAGGGGATGGTGTCCCTCAAGATGACCAAAAAGCCCTAGAGTATTACCAAAAGGCTTACCATAGCAAGGCTGATGCTTATACGGCTTTAGGGTCTGCTTACAGAGGTCATGGCACTGACATGACTATGGACTTGCCTGCTTCTGTAAGA
>CAGP01000132.1 GCA_000263275.1 Helicobacter bizzozeronii CCUG 35545
TGGGGATATAAGGCTAGCACAAGCATGGCTGTGCTAATATTTGTGTTGCAATCAAGGGGTAATACCCTTGGGGTTGGGGCATCAACCTTTGGAATAGGGAATGTAAGACTCCAAACGGAGCTATCCTGCTTGAAGCCGCGATCTCCACTAAAGCTAGAATCCCCTAACTTTAGTTATGGGAGAGTATGTCAAAAGGCAAAATACTATGGGCGAGAGATTAAACGAGCGCATGCCTTTAGTGCGGTTTTATAGGTTTATAGGAACGGGTCTAGCACAATTTTAAAATCTGCTTTGAGCTCTTGGAGTTGGTGCAGCATTTGGAGTAAGGGGGGTGTTAAGCTTGCGCTCAATAAAATTTCATAGCGGTAAAACTTGGCGATCTTGGCTATGTTTGCAGGACCTGCCCCTAAAACCTGCACGCTGGGGGGCAAGATCGATTCGATATGTGCCAGCACAGCCTGCATCTTTTCTTGAGCCTTGGGCTCACTAGATGCGCTAAAGGTCAGCTGGGCTAGGCGTTTGAAGGGGGGGAAGCTTGGCACGCGCATTTTAAGTTCCTCTTGCAAAAACACTTCATAATCTTGAATATAGGGGCTCAAAAAGGCTTGGTTGCGTGTTTGGATCAAAACCTTACCCTTGTCTTGGCGCGCACTGCGCCCGGCAATTTGGTGCATCAAGCTCACCCCCTGTTCGAAGCTAGCATAACTCCCATTATGCAAGATTTCATCTAAACCCAAAATAATGGCTAGATTCACTTTGGGGTAATCATGCCCTTTGGCGATCATTTGCGTGCCAATCAAGATGTCTATTTCTTGGGCTTTGAGCGCGTCTAAGATGTGCTGGATTTGGGTGTTGGTGTGGGTGTGATCCTTGTCTAAAATGCCTATGCGGGCATGGGGCAGGAGTTCTTCTAATTCTTTTTTAATCTGCTGTGTGCCCATGCGTTTGCCTTGCAATAAATCATGGTGGCAGTGAGGGCAAGTATTAGGAATCTGTGCGCTGTGTTGGCAATAGTGGCAACGCATGCATTTGTCCTTAAGGTGCAAGCTCATATTCACACTGCAAAAAGGGCAACACACCCCCTGCCCGCACGCTTGGCACAAGAGCTTTTTAAAATGCGCCCGGGTGGGCACAAAGATCATGCTTTGTTGCTTGCGATCCAAAGCCTCTTGCAAATGCGCGCATAAAAAGGGGGTGATTGCGCTGTTGTGATCTTCAAAGATGATTTCTTTATGCGTGTCAAAAAAACGCCCCTTTAAACGCACGAGGTGCCGGTTTTTTTTGTGCCATGTAGTAACTGCGCAAACTAGGAGTGGCTGAACCTAGGATCACTTGGATAGGTATTTTAGTGGAGAGATAGAGGGCACCATCGCGGGCGTTGTAGTAGGGGGCTTGGTTGGATTTGTAAGAATGATCATGTTCTTCATCGATGATGATGAGTCCTAGATTGGGCATGGGCAAAAAAAAGCGCGCTTCTTGTGCCCACCACGATACGCACTTGTTGGTGGTGCAGTTTGTCTAAAAGCTCTGTTCTTTGTGCCGGTTTGAGCTTGCTATGCCACAAACCCACCAATGATCCAAAGTTGCTTAAAAGCGTGCGGTAAAGCTGGGGGGTTAGGGCAATTTCAGGGAGCAATAAAAGCGCGCTTGAGCCTTCTGAAAGCTTGTTGGCGATCAGATGGGCGTAAATATGACTCTTGCCACTGCCTGTATCCCCAAAAAGCAGGGCTTGTTTGAGGGGGCAGAGGGCTTTATAGGCTTTTTGTTGGGCGGGGCTTAGTGGGATTGGGCAGGGCTTAATGCTCTGGGTGTGGGGTGGGGGGGATTTTTTAAAGGGGTAAAATAGGGGGGCGACTATACCTAGCTTGGCACAATAATAATGCGTGATAAAGCGCAATAGTAGCATTTGGTGGGGGTTGAGGTAGTTTTTGGTGGGGGTGGCTAGTTTGCATGTAAACTCGGGCCTAGCACACTCTTTTAGCACCACGCCCAAAACTTGGCGATTTTGTAGGGGGATTTTGACCAGAGTGCCTATCTCTAGGCTTGCTTGGCTCTCATAGGTTAGGGGTTTGGTTTTGGCAAAGGGGGCGATGGTGTAAAAGGGCATGGTAGCCTTGGGGTAAGCTTACCCCTTTTTAACCTCTTGCATCACGCAATCAAAAGCCTCTTTGGTGCCCGGGCGCACAGGGCTTAACAAACTAAAGATAATGATAGCCAAAGAGCTAGCCAAAAATCCGGGCACGATCTCATAAATATCCAAAAAGCCCTTGCCAAATTTATCATATAAGATCACCATGCCCGCCCCAAAGACCATACCCATAATCGCCCCGAGGCGTGTCATGCGCGCCCAAAAGAGCGAAAAGAGGATCACGGTGCCAAAACTGGCTCCAAAGCCTGCCCACGCATAGGACACGATTTTAAGCACGCTGGCGTTGCGATCTTGGGAGATAAAAAAGGCAATGCACGCCACAGCCAACACAGAGGCACGGCTAACAACCATGACGGTTTTAACCGGGGCTTGCTTGTTAAAGACTTTGGCGTAAAAATCCTCCGCAATGGTTGAGGAGCTCACTAAGAGCTGGGAGCTAGCCGTGCTCATCACAGCTGCTAAGATCGCGCTTAAGAGAATCCCGCTCATCCAAGGGTTAAACAGAGTCGCGCTCATTTCAATGAAAATTTTTTCGGGATCGGCTAAGTTGAGATGGAATTTAGCCACATACGCCACGCCCAAGAGCCCAATCAAGCAAGACCCCGCTAGGCTAATCCCCATCCAGCCAATCCCAATGGCGGTTGCTTGGGGAATCTCCTTGATGGAGCGAATGGACATGAAACGCACCAAAATATGGGGTTGTCCAAAATAGCCCAAGCCCCAAGCCAAACTAGAGATCACCGCCACAAGGGAAGTCCCCTGTAAAAAAGACAAGGTTTTCAGGCTTGATTTTGGCAATCTCTGCAAAACCCGCCTCAAATCCACCCAAGTGGTAGAGCATCATGCAGGGCACCACAATGAGCGCACCCATCATGAGCAAGCCTTGGATTAAGTCCGTCCAGCACACCGCCTTATAGCCCCCTAAAAAGGTGTAGGTAACAATGATCAAAGTGCCCACAATGAGGGCATGGGTGTATTTGACCCCAAAGGTGGCTTCAAAGAGTTTTGCCCCACTCACTAGCCCAGAGGAAACATAAAAAGTAAAGAAAATCAAGATCACGATGGCAGAGATAAAGCGCAAAATGTGCTTATCATCGCTAAAGCGGGTTTCAAAGTAATCAGGGATCGTAATAGAATTGGCGATCACGCTGGTATAAACCCGCAGGCGTTTAGCCACTAAAGACCAGTTAATAAACGCCCCAATGGTTAGCCCAATGGCAATATGGCTATTGACCAACCCGCCCACATACAACGCCCCGGGTAAGCCCATGAGCAACCACCCGCTCATATCGCTCGCCCCGGCACTCAAGGCACTAATGACCGGACCCATAGAGCGATCGCCCAAAAAATAATCCTCAGTGGTTTCATTCTTGCGGTAAAAATAAAAACCCAATGTAGAGCATGAGAGCCGAATAGAGCACAAAGACGATCAAAATCTGGTAGCTAATGTGCATGCGCATCCTTTGCTTGTAGCCCACGCACGCCCAAATTCCCATAGCGGTGGTAAGAAATGCTGATTGATTTTTCTAGGTGGTAATTGAGCAGTTCAAAACGCCCGCAGGTTAAGGGCTTGGCATTGGCGATCACAATCCCTAATTGCGCGCTGGTTTCATAGAGGGGGTCTAGGGTTTTGCCAAAGTAACGCACACGCCCAAAATCGCCTAATTTGGCACAAAATTCCTCCAAACTCTCATAATAAATGGTGGGGTTGAAGTGGTGCTTGATATACTCCAAGCACTCTAAGAGCGTGGCAAAGTGCAGATTATCCACATCGCTAGATAGGCTAATGGTGAGGGGGATTTGGCTCACAGCAGCCCCCATCAAAACGCTAAAGAGTTCTAACAAGCCATCTTCAGAGCGCACGCGATAACCAATGCTAGAAACTTTGGTGTAAGAAAACCAATTCTCCTCACCGCGGATATGCACAAAATCCCTTTTTTGGTTAAACTCGTGTTGCTCGTAGTGGGCATAACTCTTAGCCATTTGCACGATTTGCTGGTATGCGTTTTGGTGGTGCTGGTTAAAAGACTCTAAGGCTTGGATAAAGGGGGTTGCGCTCACATCGGTAATGGGGGTGGCATTAGGCAATTCCTCAATCTCTACAAACTGGGTAACATAGTTATAAACCCCCACCTTGCGCCCCAGCCCCACAGCGGATTTTTTAACCCCCCCAAAGGGTTGGCGTAAGACAATCGCCCCCGTGGTGGGTTTGTTGATATAGACATTCCCCACCTCGATATGCTTAGTATAATATTCCCATTCGCGTTCATCTAGGGATTCTAAAGCCCCGGTCAAGCCATATCCGGTTGCATTAGCGATCTCTATAGCCTCTTTTAAGTCTTTGGCTTTCATCACAGACAAGTAAGGCACAAACAACTCGGTCATGTGGGTGTAATCGCCTTTTTGCGTGCCGTATTTGATACAGGGTTTCATCAAATACGGATTATCATTAACAAATTCGGGTTGCAACACCCACTCCTCATGTTCTTCAATATTATTTAACGCCTTTTGCACCTTGGTATCCGGGACATCCGCCAGCGCGCCAATTTTATGCTTGAGCTCTAAAGGGTCGCCCACACTCATGGACTTGGTCGCATCCACTAGGGCGCGTTTGAAATCCGGGTCGTTGTAAATCTCCTCCTCTAAGATCAGTAGCGAAGTCGCCGAACATTTTTGTCCGGAGTTGCTAAAGGCGGAATGGATAATATTTTTCACCGCTTGATCGCGATCTGCCATTTTGGTAACAATGGTGGCGTTCTTGCCCCCGGTTTCTGCGCTCAAGTGCAAGGTGGGGTTGGCTTGGAGCATGCGATAAGCGGTATCCTCTGAGCCGGTGAGCACCGCAAAGCTAATAGCGGGGTCTTTTAAAAGGTGCTTGCTGATGTCCTCGCCCCTAGCGGGCAAATAGATCAGCGTGTCCCTAGGCACGCCCGCATCCCAAAAGCATTCACACAAGCGATAACCCACCACCGCACTTAAGCTAGAGGGCTTGTAAATCACGGCATTACCTGCTGCTAATGGGGCGGCAATCGTGCCTACAGAGATTCCGATGGGGAAGTTCCACGGAGCGACCACCACACCAACCCCCTTAGGCTTAAAGCGGATATGGGGGTGCTCCTCTAGGAGTTTTTGCAAGCTATGGGGGTAAAACTCTAAAAAGTCGATCGCCTCGCTCACCTCCGCATCGCTCTCAATGAGGGTTTTACCCACTTCTAAAGCGCATAGACCGATCAAGTCCCCCCGTCTGTCCCTAAAATTTTGCGCCACTTGGGCTAAGATCGCATGGATCTCATTTAAGGGTTTGTGGCTAAAGGTGCTCTCTTTAGCCGACTCTAGGGCTTCCTTGATGAGGTTTTCATTAGCTAGGCTAATGGTGGCGATCTTTTTGTGTGCGATCTTGTCTAGGACATCGATCATTTTGAGGCTTTTGGGGTTGTATTCTCTGCCAATGACGGGGGCAAGCTCGACAATGGGGGCGTTTTTAGCCTTTTCCACGACTTTTTTAGCCCATTCCCGATTAGCCTTCAAAATAAAATCCGTGTCGCTCTCGTTTTTAAAGGGGTTGTTGGGGTAGGTGGAATGGGCATTTTGGTGGATATTGCGATCTTGCTTGCGGTGTGTGGTGCTATCCAAAGTGTTGATGCCTGCCAAGCTTTTTAAAAACCGCTCCTCTTGATCTTTCCATGCGGGCGATCCCACTTGGAGAATTAAAAAAGGCTTTCATGAAATTATCGGTGGCGGTGTTTTCATCTAAACGGCGCACGAGGTAGGCAATGGCATTATTAAAATGCTTTTCATCACACACGGGGGCGTATAAAATGAGCTTATGCATCTCTTTGAGCTCTAGGCTAGCCTGTAAGCTCATCCCCTCTAACATCTCAAAACTAAAATGCTCTAGGGCAATGGGGTCGTTTAAGATGTGGATACGGGTATAGGCATAGGCGATCTCAAAGAGGTTATGCGAGGCGATCCCAATTTGGATGTATTTGTAATTGTCATTTTCCAGCACAAAGTCCAGCATTTTATTGTAATTGGAGTCGGTGTCTTGTTTGCGCGTGAAGGTGGGGAGCTCCCAGCCCTTGATGGAGGCGATGGTTTCCTCACTCTCCATATTGGCTCCCTTGACAAAGCGGATTTTAATGGGGGGGAGATTGTTAAGCACCCTTTCTTTAGAAAAGGCATGCAGTTTTTGCAAGTAGGCATAAGAGTCGGGGATATAGGCTTGCAACACGATCCCCGCACTGATGGGGAATTTGGTGATGGACTCCATAAAGGACTCTACGGTGAGCTCTAAATCCCTAAATTCCTCCATGTCTAGGTTAATGAACTTGTCAATCCCATGCTCTTTTTTTTTGCTCTAGGGCTAGGGCATAGAGGGTGTCTAGTCGTTTAACCACCTCCTCTTTAGAACTCTCAAAGTCAATGATATTGATTTGGGAAAAAATCGTGGTGATCTTAATAGAGATATACTTGATGTAGCTGGACTTGATCGCCTCTTGGTATTTGTGCATGCGATACGCCGCCTCGGACTCGCCGAGCACCTCCTCGCCAATCAGATTAATATTGAGCGTGATATGCTCCGCTTCGCGTTTTTCAATCATATTTTTAAGGCTGTCGCTACTCTCATCTAAAACCAAGCCCTTTGTGTCATGGCGAATCCGATTGACAAAAAAAAGGCACGCTCATGGAGGGAGCAAGCTTGCCCACACTCAAAAAGCCCGCCAGCAACAACTTTTCAAAGCTGGTGAAAAAATCCGCAATGCCGTATTTCTTAAGCGTGTATTCGATGAAATCAAAGCGTGCGTGGTTGCTATTAGCTCTAAAGCTGCGATCCAAGAGCTCAATGAGCATGACTTTATGGGAGGGGTTGTTTAAAAGTTTTTGCATTTTAGCATGGAAGGATCGCTCCTCACTGCTCAAGTGTTGCGTGATCTTGGTTTGCAAGGTCCTAGCAAGGGCAAGGCTAGATTGGATGATTTCACCAGAGGGTTGTTGCATGTGGGCTCCATTTAAAAGAATTGTGGCTACTTGTGGGGAACAAATAGCTCGATCTGTGGGAGTATAAAATACTTAAGTTAATGATCTTTGGCTAGCTGGATCGCAAAAAGCCGTGCTAAATGAGGTGTTAAGATTGGAAACAAAGGCGGTGGTACGCTTGGCAGGACTTGAACCTGCGGCCTACGGCTTAGAAGGCCGTTGCTCTATCCAGCTGAGCTACAAGCGCACGGGGTGGTACGCTTGAAGGGAGTCGAACCCCTAACCCCCAGATCCGAAGTCTGGTGCTCTATCCAATTGAGCTACAAGCGCATAAAAGAAATTTTGCAAGAAAAAAGGGAGTTTTGGATAATGGGGTGGGTGATGGGGCTTGAACCCACGACCCCCAGGACCACAATCTGGTGCTCTAACCAACTGAGCTACACCCACCATTTTAAAGAAGACTGGTCGGGGCGAAAGGATTTGAACCTTCGACCCCTTGGTCCCAAACCAAGTGCGCTACCAGGCTGCGCTACGCCCCGCTATTCTCACAAACAAACGCCTATTTTAGCTTAAATTTGCTGTGTTGTCAAGGAATGGGGGGCATTAAAATAACAAGAAACCCACTTAAAATCATTTCTAAAGTCTTGACAAAATAAGATTTTTCAAGTAGAATGCCCGCCGTGTTTGTATCAAACTCCTTAGAAACAACGCAATCTAGTTTTTGTTAGTTCAGTTTTCTTGGCTGTTGGAGAAAATTGGATTTTTGCTGTTTTGTTGCTGTTTGGCTACTCTGCTCATAGAATTTGAAAACCCCTTAAATTTATGGTTTGCTCGTTTCAAATACGGGCTCTACCCTTTTAGCTAGGTCTTTTTGGTGAATACCTAAAACCTAGCGATTATACCGCTGAAATATTAATGGCTATTAACAAGTCAAGACACTCAAGTCAAGACACTCAAATAAAATGGAAATTCTCACTCTTGTATGTTAGAATGGCTCACCAATTCATTTTAAGGATTAACGATGGCACTCCCCCTACTTGTTTTAGGTCTCCCCGCTGCTTTTAATCTTGCCGAATCGTTTGTGGATAATGTGATTCGCGACAAGGTAACCCCCAAGCTGGGGAGCATTCTTTATTGCCGTCTTTATGGTCCCACCACCCATACCGGTATTTATGTGGGTGAAAACCAGATTGTGGAATTGCTTGGAACAGGCAAGGTCAAACTTTCCACACCCAAAGAGTTTATCAGCGGCACACAAGCGATGAGTATTTATGTGTCTTGCAAAGGCACACAGGCGGTCGGGTTTGCTAAGGCTGCCCAAAGAGCGCGTGCGATGGTGGGGAAAACTTTGGACTATCCCAGTGGGGGTATCCCCACAGAAAAACATGAACGCAACTGCCATTGTTTTGTTTATGAATGCTTGAGTGGGGAGCATGATAGCGGCAAATGGACGCTTTTAGACATTGAAGCAAAGTTTAGAGGGGAATTTTTTGATAATTGGCGGGTATGGGATTTAGATAGCAAAGATCTATTTTAGACTCAGCTCCCCACAAACAATTTTAACACCCCCCTAGTCCAAGTGAGGGCTTTTTCATTATTAATGCAATTCTTATAATTGTTTTTATATAATCCACATCTGTAAATTTTTTTTTCAAAAGGTTTTTAATGAAAAAGGTCATGGTCGCTTTTTGGGGGGGGTGTTTGTCTATACATAATTTACAGGCTATTGAAACCAAGCACTTACAAAGGGTGGAAACCACAGGGGCTAGCTTCAATGAGGAAGCCCCCAAAAGTTGGCGTAGCCCGGAGGTGAAAAACTATTTGGGTAGCCAAACTATCATTTCACACAAGCAACTCACCCAGCAGGCTAACCAAAGCATTGAAGAAGCCTTGCAAAATGTGCCCGGGGTGCATATCCGCAACGCCACAGGTGTAGGGGCGGTGCCTACTTTTTCCATACGCGGATTTGGGGGCGGGGGCTCGGGGCATAGCAATACGGGACTAATTTTAGTCAATGGAATCCCCGTCTATGTCGCGCCCTATGTGGATATTGGCATGCCTATTTTCCCGGTTACCTTCCAATCAGTCGATCGTATCAGTGTCATCAAGGGTGGGGAGAGTGTGCAGTATGGACCTAATGCCTTTGGAGGGGTGATTAATATCATCACTAAGTCCATCCCCCATAAATGGGAAAACCAAGCAGCCGAGAGAATGACTTTTTGGGCTAAGGCGCACAATGCAGGATTTGCTAGCCCGCCTTCTAACACCGGTGCCTCTAACACCGGCGATTCCTCTTTTCTTAAATCCCTAAGCAATAACTTACTTTACAACACCTATGTTAGAAGTGGGGGGATGATCAACGAGCACTTTGGGGTGCAAGCCCAAGCTAACTGGGTTATAGGGCAAGGCTTTAGGGACAACAGCCCCACCAATATCCAAAACTACCTTTTAGATGGGCTCTACCAAATCAATGAAAACCACAAAATCAGCATCTATTACCAATACTATAAATTTTTCTTAACCGATCCGGGCTCTTTGGGGGCGCAGGCTTACGATCAAAACCGCTTCCAAAACAACCGCCCCAACAACGCCAAAAGCGGCAAAGCGATGCGTTGGGGAGGGGTGTATCAAACCTTTTTTTGGCGATACAGACAAAGTGGGCGGGGATTTCACGCTCACCTACTATGGGCATGACATCAGTCGGGATTTCCAATTTGACTCCAACTTCCTTAATGTCAATACAGACCCTAGTAAAGGACCGGTTTATACCAACCAAAACTACAAGGGGTATAATATTGGCGATCACCCCCGCAATTACCTCATCAACGCCATTGAGCCCAATGTCAATATCACCTTAAACACCAAACACATGCGGCACACCTTTAAAATTGGCATGCGTTACATGGCTAGCGATATGCGGTTTCGATTCTTGCAAAATAAGTGTCTGTCTGTGAATAATGACACTTGCCAGATGTCTGGATTCTTATATGACAAAAAAGCAAGCCAAAATTTGGAGATGTTTAACAATTATATCGTGGGTTATGCCAGCTATAAAATGGAATTTTTTAATGGCAAACTCACCCTCATTCCGGGCTTCCGTTACACTTTCCTAGATTATAAAAAAGTGTTGCCCGAAAATGTCAATCCTGATACGGGCAGCTTCACTGAAACTAAGGTCATCAAAAAAACCGACAACCAGTATAGCCCGGCTTTCAATTTGGGTTACAAGCCCTTAGAAGATTGGGTAATGTATTTTAACTACCGCCGCAGTTTCATCCCCCCCCAAGCCAAATCGGTAAGCATTTTTTCCACCAATTACAACCAAATTTTTAATGAGTTTGAAGTGGGATCGCGTTATTCCTACAAAGACCTCTTAAGTTTTAACGCCAACTACTTTGTCATTTTGGCACACCACTATTATAGTGGCGGGTATGGGAGCAATGCCTTAGATATTAATGCCAAGAGTCAAGGCGTGGAATTAGAGCTTTACTACGCCCCTATCAGGGGTTTGCAATTCCATGTGGCTTATACCTACATTGATGCGCGCATCACCAATAACGCCAAAGACAATCCTAGCTACTTTGAAGGCATTATCAATCAGTCCTTTAATCTCAAAGGTAAAAGATTGCCCTATGTGAGCCCCAATCAGTTCATCTTTGACATGAGTTATACCTACAAGAAAACCACTTTCGGGCTTTCTAGCTATTTTTATAGCCGTGCCTATTCCTCTATTCTCAACCAAGCCAAGCCCCAAACCGCCTGCTTTAACTTTGGTTATAGCATTGATGGAGCGACCTTTGGCTGTAATAGTGTGGGGCTCTTGCCTTGGTATTGGGTGTGGAATGTGCAACTCAGCCAAACATTTTGGCAAGGCGGGCGGCACAAGGTTACGGGCAGTCTGCAGGTCAATAATATCTTTGACATGAAATACTACTTTAGGGGCATTGGCACTAGCCCCACAGGCAGAGAGCCCGGACCGGGTCGCTCGGTTACAGCCTATTTAAGCTATGAGTTTTGAAAACAACGCCAACGCCAAAAATAGGCATCTGATCAGAACTTCTTGCGTTGCACATCCTCAACAATTTGGGCAGAGATGTCATCAATCCCCTTAGAAACCTCTTGGGAATCTTGGGCAATGGCTAGGGAGCTGGCGGTATCTTTTTTAAACTCCTCTAGGACGGCGTTAATGTTTTGCACGCCACTGGATTGTTCTTGGATGCGTGCGGAAGTCTCTGCAATGCTTTGCACCAGCACATTGATATTGCTTTCCACCTCGCTCAAAGATTTTTGCGTGCGTTCGGCTAATTTGCGCACCTCATCGGCTACCACCGCAAAGCCGCGCCCATGTTCGCCCGCCCGGGCAGCCTCTATGGCGGCATTGAGGGCTAATAAATTGGTCTGCTCGGCAATATCTCTAATGATCTCCACGATATTTTTAATGTCATGCCCTTGTTGGATCATCTGCGTGCTTTGTTGGGCTATTTGCGTGATTCCCCCCGTGATCTCCCCAATACTCAAAATGGTTTTATCCAAACTGCTATTTTGGCGCACGGCAATTTCATTGAGCCGATCCACACAAGAGTTGAGCGCATTGACCTTGTCATCTAGCTCTTTGGCAAAACCAGCCGAAGTGCTGAGCATGCGTCTGGTTTCTAAGCCCAACGCATCCACTGCCTTTTCCATCTGGGCGTTTGCTCTAGGAATCCCCTCTCTAAAATCAAATTGGGCGTAACGCTCAAAGGCATCATGGAGGGTTTGCATGTGCAAGCCAATGCTCTTTTGCATGTAAAGAATGATGTTGTTAAGATTGGTTTTGAGCGCGGCTAGGGAGGGGTTATGGGGCTCTATGCTAATGGTTTGGCTAAAGTCCCCACTCTCCACCTTTGAGGCCACTTGGATACTATTTTCCACCGCTTGGCTATCTTGCATGATATTTTTTTGGATTTCCTGAATGTTTTGGTTGATGCTATCTTGCATCTGCCCCAACTCGTCCAAATTCCTAGCGGGCACGAGTTGGATATTCTCCGCTGAAACCTCATGGCGCAGGATTTTAAAGAAGTTATGCAAATTATCTGAAACAATCCCGATGCGTTTGATCATAAGGGTATAAATGAGCGCATAGATAACCCCAATCACCACCAATAGCCCAATCACATTGGTGATTGCCAAAGTAGCGCGGATCGCATCCACATCTCTAAAAATCCGCTTTTCACTGCGCACCCCAGCCACCCCCCAAAACCAAGGCGTGTCGCTCACACTCCCGCTGATCACCCTAAAAGGGTAGATGGCGGCATAGGAGGTCAAGCCACTCACAGCAGAACGCACCTTCAGCACATCGGGCTTGCCACTTGCAATAACGGGGATTCCCTCCTCAGAAAAAGTCTTGTGGAACTTTTCCCAAGGGGTGTTGCGCACGCTGGGATTTTTTTCCACATAGAGCAAGGTGCCATCTTGGGCAATCAGGTTAAATTTGGTCTCCCCAACGCCATAAGATTTGAGCACAAGCCCAAAGCGATCGATATTGACAAACAAGATCACCGCCCCCCTAAAAGCCCCATGGGCATCCTTGATGGGGTAGGCCACATCGATGCCATAAATCTCGCTTTTATCCTGCATGGTGCGCACATAGGGCTTGCCTAACACCATTTTATTCTCCCTTTTGCTCTGCAAATAAAGCGGGTTTTCATAAAAATGCGGGGCGTTTAGCTCCACAATCTCGCCACTCCCGCTCAAACTATTCACATCGCCCATTCTGACCTGTTCGAGACTAAAAGCCCCATTGGGGTCATGTTCTAGCCCCGTAGAAAGTGCATTGATCGCACGGGAGCGGTAAAGATAATCCTTTAAAAGTTGTTTTTTAAAAGGAGCTTCTTGGATTGTGTTAGCCAAAACCACATGTAAGGAAGCCAAACGCACAAAAACACGAGTGATACTATCTTGCACACCCTGCCCCGCATTGCGCACCTGAGCTTGGAGGCGGTTGATCGCCTCTGCTTTCAAAATACTTTCTACATGACTTATCACAAAATAAAAGATCGCCAACATCAAAGCCACCAAAACAACCGCAATACTCGCCACTATCTTAGCTCTTAGCGAGGCGTGCTTAAAGCGTGCAAACATAAAAA
>CAGP01000133.1 GCA_000263275.1 Helicobacter bizzozeronii CCUG 35545
CAGCGATTAGATGGGTGTTTTGATCAAAGCGTGCCATGTCCATGGGCACGCCTTGAGAGTGCATTAAAATCACTTGGGCGTTATGGGCTTGGGCGATACGCAACATTTCTTGCTCCCTAAAGCCATTGACATCATTGAGCACGCTAAAGCCATGATCTAGGGCAAAGGTAGCACTCTGGGGGTTATAAGTGTCAATGCTAAATTTGGCTTGTGTGTAGAAACCTTGATCTTTGATCTCTAAACACACCTCTTTTAAACGCGCGATCTCTTCGCTGGCTTCCACTCTGTGGCTAAAGGGTCTGGAGCTGGCTGCCCCAATGTCAATGTATTCTACGCCCTGCTCTAAATACAGCTGGATTTTTTCTAGGGCTTGCTTGGTGTTGTGGCGACTATGGGGGTAAAAGCTATCAGGGGTCAAATTGATCACGCCCATAAGGGCTGGTTTGGGGCGGGTGGGGTGTAGGTGGGTTTGTAAAATCTTGGCTAGTTTTTTGAGCCCAAAATCTTGGGTTTGGCATTTTTGGCATAATTTTTGGAGTTGATCCAAAGTGCCGACCAACAAACAATCATAGTTCTTGGCACGGGCTAAAATGCAATCTTTAGGGGTAGCCAGCTCGGCACCCACACGCAATGCCTCTTGTTTTAAAATGAGTGTTGCACTTAAAGGGAGGGCGGTGATTTTAAAGGCTAAAAGTTGTGCTTTTTTTGCCATGATTTTTTTGCCCAGCTGGGTGGGGGGCGATGCGCTCTAGGGCTAGGGGAAAACTTGTGGGGTTCATGCGTTCTAAAAACATGGGTTGTCTCTAGATTGGAGCACCATTAATAATAGAGGCAAGAGATTATGGCTAGGGCGCATGTAGAGCAAATTAGCTTGCATGGCTTGCTGGAAGTGATCTAACATAAATGCCTTTAGGGGGATTTTTGCCTCTTGCAGGGCATATAACAGAGATTGGATTAATTGCGCGCCTTGCTCCAAACTTGGGCTTTGCCCCTCTAACTCTTTGAGGTAGGTATAAATATCTTGGAGCGTGCATGTGGCTAGGTTGAGCTTAAAGGGTTCTTTGGCAATCTTAGTGCGTTTATCTTGGCAGATTAAGCGCGAGAGCATGGTGGGCAAGAGCGCATGTTTGTGCTTGGCGATCACAATAAAACGGGTGTTGGCTGGGGGTTCTTCTAGGATTTTGAGCAAGGCATTTTGGGCAAAGACATTAAAATGGTGGGCGGCGATGATAAAGATTTTGGGTCCAGCATAACTTAAAACACAGCGTGCCTTGATCTCTTGGGCGTGCTCTATTTTAAGCTCCTCCTCTGCCAGCACATCAATTAA
>CAGP01000134.1 GCA_000263275.1 Helicobacter bizzozeronii CCUG 35545
CACTTTAAAGGATTTTGTATATACAAAAATCGCCCCTCAAAGAGTGATTTTTTTAGGGCATTTTGCAGAGTGAGATGATAAGCGTTCTTGTTTTATTTGCACGTATTTGTGTATGTTCGATGGACGAAGCTTTGGAATTGTGCTTCATTTGGCTAGATACAGAGCAGAGGATAGTGGTTAGAATGTCTATTAGTCACTTTTATACAATACAGTAATTATGTTGTATTTTGTCATATTGTGTTAAGCATTTTGATAAATACGACAGCGTGGATTTAATCTAAAAGAAAAACTTACCGATTTCAGTAGGCTTTTATAAGCAATATGTTACAACCTATCCACAATTCGTAGGGCGGACTCTCGCCGGTCAATTACTTACTTTGTGAGTGATTGGCATATTCTGATAAATCTTTACTAAAAGCCATCAATAGGTCGTTTAAGAATCTTTCTATTTTGTTAGGGTATATCCCTACGGAAATGTTGAATATCTTGGTTGTCAGTCTCGGATAGATTTTACCATCTTCTCCTATTCTTGTTTTTGTGATATTTTCCCAATGGTAACAGCGGTTGCGTAGATTGTGGAATAAATTTAGAGCAATGACGGCTTTTATTGTAGTTGCTCAAGTGGCTTTTTTGTCTTTGATAAAAATTCTCTCTTGTCTATAACTTGGATCATAGTGTTTAAACTGAATTTTGTCTGCATTAAAAAATGCGTGTTTTGTAGAATTAGTAGGTCAAGCTCACGCTTGGCTATCATAAAGATTTTATCCTTGGGGGCAAAAGCCCCCCAAACCCCCAAGAGAGGCTTTTAAGTGAGAGTTTGTTATTTTTGGCTGGGGATTCAAAGGGTTTTGGATGAGATTAGAGTCTGTGGAGAAGGAGATAGTGTTGGCTTGACAGAAACTAGCAAACTGAGGTAGGTTTTAGCTATTTATATTTTTTCTTTGCTAAAACAAGTGCGCAAGCCTACTGTATTTTATCAGCATAGGTTGATGCCCATAGGCTATAGGGGACTTAGCAAATGTTTTTGCAACGCCACACAGATTGCATTATCAGATTTGAAAGTTTAGACTTTATCATGCAGATTTGAATATACATAGGGGGTATTCTCTACATTTAAAAAGCGTTGGGTTTTCAAGTAGCTTTTTAGGTTTTGATAAAGATTAGTCAGAGGCTTTTTAAGGGCGTTGAGATAGGTTTGTTGGAACAAAGAGTCTAGGAGCGCGCCTAGCAAGGCACACACTAGGTCTTTGTGCAATGGCAAATAATTTTAAGGGTTTTTAGGCGTTTCTAGTTGATCCACATCAAAGACCTGATCGATGCAAAGCTTCCAATCTTGAATATCGCTCAGAGATGGGAACAACTGGTAGCTCAGGGCTTGTTTTAAAGAAGTATCGAGTTTGGAATCGTGGGGGCGTATGTTTGCAATTTATGCAGATTGCTCTATAACTCTTAAGCTGAGTGTGTCAGTCATGATTTTAGATTGGGGGACTTGTATGGTTTGCTTGCCTAGGTCCTTAAGTATATTGACTTTGACATACTCCCCATAGCTAAAGCTAGGGGATTTTGGTATCATCAAAGTCCGCCCCTCAGAGGTCTTACGATTGCAAATTCTTATCGCTTAATATACGATATTTTTATTCTATCCATCTTTCTAGTCTTTTGGCTCTAGCATAACTTGGTAAAAATTTCTCCAAGAGTTATCATAGCTAGAGCTGGGACAATAACCTAATCCCTACTAAAATCACCCCATTGAGCCCAGAAAACGCCAAACAAGCCCCTTCCAAGCCTAACATAAATCAGTGCAAAAGAACGCAAACTACAAAGGGGTGCGCTCAAAAGTGCTAAAATCTCATACCTAAAAATAAGCTAATCTGCCCCCACTCTAGCCCATAAAAAAGTGTCAAAAAGGGTGTTATGCCCAGCAAAACCCTAAATAAAACCGATATATGCGCTTGATCCACTTGCTGTAACGCTCCAAACCCAACCTATCATACACAAACAAAATGATACGGAATATCAACACTAACCCCAAGAACAAGAGAAAAGTTTTCAACATGGAACCTTACGATCAAGAACAATACAAAGAACCAGCATGTAAAAGAAAAGGCACGCTGCAAAAGTAACAAAGGGCATGAGCACCAATTCCAAGCAAAATAATGTCGTCTTTTCATTTTATGCTCCTAAC
>CAGP01000135.1 GCA_000263275.1 Helicobacter bizzozeronii CCUG 35545
AAAGGTTGATGCCCCAACCCCAAGGGTATTACCCCTTGATTGCACAAATATTAGCACAGCCATGCTGGTGCTAGCCTTATATCCCCATAGCTAAAGCTAGGGGCTTTACGGCGTGGCTGGTAAAAGGCCACTTGATCCGACCAGCTACACTTTAGACAACCACACCCTAACCCTAATAAGCGCAACAAGCCTAACCAATCCCTACCTCCCCACCCAAAAAGGGGGTTTTATTTGCCGTTATCTTAACCATGCTTGTTTGTATTTTGAAAGTGCGGGGCTTAAGATCATCACCGATCCATGGCTTGTTGGTCCTGCCTTTTTAACGGGATGGTGGCTAGCAAGTCCTAGTTCTCAAGAAGCCATGGCATGTTTGCAAGAAGCCGATGTGATCTACATCTCGCACAACCATCCCGATCACCTAGACCCTGAAATCCTTGTACACATCCCCAAAGATAAATTCTTTATCTGCGCTAACTTTGAATCCCAAAGCACCAAAAAGGCGTTAAAAAGTCTTGGATTTACCCGAGTCATCGCCCTAGATTTTGGGGAGATTTATGCATTTAATGATCGCATATCCTGTGCCGTCTTTAAATCAGGGGATTTTAGGGATGATAGTGGACTGTATCTTTGTTTGGAAGGGCATGAAGTGCTCTTGAGTGTGGATAGCAATTTCTTAAACCGCCACACACTCCCCCAGCATCTCACTTTACCACTCGCGCCGTAAAGCCCCTAGCTTTAGCTATGGGGATATAAGGCTAGCACCAGCATGGCTGTGCTAATATTTGTGCAATCAAGGGGTAATACCCTTGGGGTTGGGGCATCAAC
>CAGP01000136.1 GCA_000263275.1 Helicobacter bizzozeronii CCUG 35545
AAGGCTTACCATAGCAAGGCTGATGCTTATACGGCTTTAGGGTCTGCTTACAGAGGTCATGGCACTGACATGACTATGGACTTGCCTGCTTCTGTAAGAAATATCCCCAAAGCCCTGAAGTATCTTAAAAAGGCAGCAGAATTAGGAAGTATAGACGCTAATACTAGTTTGGGAGATATGTATAAATGGGGCTATGGTGTCCCAAAAGATTATGACAAGGCCATGGAGTATTACGATAAGGCTTGTGATTTGGGCGACTCGGGCTCTTGCGATGAAGCGCGGGGAAGAAGCTATAAGGAATAACCAAGTGATGATGACTGGACTTGCAAGCATGTTAAAGGTTATATTGCTTTGGATGTGTTGTTTAGGGGTAATGCATGCCAGCGATGCGGATACTTACTTTGCCCACGCCATAAGGGCTTGGGAGTATGAGGACGGGCACACAGCTAAGATTTATTTTTCTAAACTAGCCAAAATGGGAGATAGACGGGGGTTTAGCGGTTTGGGCATGCTCGATGTCAATTGGTGGGATTATGCAGGCTTTATAGTTCCGGATAGAAGAGAGATATATCGAAAGGATCGTGTCAAATACAAAGAAGCGCTCCA
>CAGP01000137.1 GCA_000263275.1 Helicobacter bizzozeronii CCUG 35545
TTGATTAGGGTCTGGCAACAGCTCATCGAAATGCTTCCAGCCTTGCGCTTCCAACATGCCGATGCCATCATCTATTAAATTGGCACTATTATCAGCAATGGCACTCTCCCCGGGGTCTTTAAAATCATAATCACCACCATAGCCACAATTTTTGATAACATCGAGCTTTTCAGCCATATTTTTTGGCTTTGCTAGCTGCATTAAAACAAGTCTGAGCCACCCAAGTCTCTTCATCCCCATCACAAGATGTATCGCCGCAATCATCAGTGGGTAATGCACTCAATGAGCCCACTAAGATGATATGCACCGCATCTCCCTGTTGGACCTTTTTTACGATCTTAGAAACTAGGTTGATGGGGGTGTCATAATATGCAAGTGTATCGGCAGCAACGGGCGAAGCGGATGTAATCACATAAAAATCTCTCTTGGCATTTTTAGGCACTAAATCAATTCTATGGGCTTTGTGAAAAAAGGTCTTTAGGGGTTTGGCATAGGTTTTGACATAGTTATAAGCGGATAC
>CAGP01000138.1 GCA_000263275.1 Helicobacter bizzozeronii CCUG 35545
ACCATCTCCCCGCTTAAATCGCGCTCAAAAATGTCTTTCATGCGAACTCCTTTTTTAAAATCAGGGTATAAAGCGTATAAATCGCTCATCACTGCGTTTGTAGAGTTTAGAGCCTCTTTGAGGGCATAATTTACCCGTGAGTGGGCTAAAATAACCAAAACAGACATATATTCTCCTTGATGTTGAGGTGCTTGTATTATAAAACCTAATACCTAATGTTTATCAAGGGCAAATTTAGGGGGCTTAAGCGCCATTTCTTTAAAAGGGCGAGGGGCTTTGCCCACTTGGGGCAGGTAGATGTCTGGTTTTGGGGGGGTGGCATACGATCTAGGTCTTTTTGGGGCTCAAGGGGTAATTCTTTGGTCTCCACGGGGTTTGTTGGGTTTGTAAGGCTTGAACTGCAGTTTTTTCTGTTTTATGGTTTTTTAAGATCAAATATCCTTTTGCGCTCGTTTTTTTAATTTTTGATGAGAAGGAGTTTCTATGGCTTTCATAACTAAATGGTGATGAGCGATTTATACGCTTTATACCCTGATTTTAAAAAGGAGTTCGCATGAAAGACATTTTTGAGCGCGATTTAAGCGGGGAGATGGTGAGTATGGACGATCCTGAGTTCCATAAAATCTATAGCGTGATCACAAACGCCCAAAAGCTCATCCACAAGCTCAACACCCAAGAGTTGAGCCCCAAA
>CAGP01000139.1 GCA_000263275.1 Helicobacter bizzozeronii CCUG 35545
CAGTGTATTATAMAAACTATATTAACTAATACTTTAAGATGATTGTTTTTTATTATACTCTAAAGAGCATGCGCCTTATATCCCCATAGCTAAAGCTAGGGGCTTTACGGCGCGAGTGGTAAATAAAGTCCAACACTTTTAAATAGTCGCTAATGACTTGGGCAAAGGGCGGCCTGTGTCTCTCTACATTGATATAACCGCTCATCAAGGCGAAGAGATGGAGCATTTCAAATTGTTTTAGCCCGCTCACAAAGCGTTTTTTCTTGCTCATTGCGGGGTTTGAAGCGTTGCAAAAGCGAAACTTGGTTAAAAAACTGCTCCCCGAGCTTTTGAATCACGGGTAGAGAATCGATTGCGGCATTATTCCTAGTGAGGTCTGGGTTACCCTGATCTATGGCACTCTCCATCGTGCTTTCTAGTTTTTGGGCAATGTCTAGCAAAGTGGGCGGGGTTGTTGCCCCCAAAGTCCCTAACAATAGGGCAAGAACAAGAAAACGCATTAAAACTCCTTTAAGTTAGTTTGTAAGGCTTGGCAAAAAGCGTCTTTGGTGTGGAAAAAGAGGGGTTGCTGGTTGGCATCTAAAGCCACGCAGGGCTTATTGTCCATAATGAGAATCCCCAATAATTCCAGCTGTGCTTTGAATTCAGGATGGGGTTGGCTTAAGAGAGTTTGGCATGCTTGTTTGAGTGCTGGGTTTAGATAGTTAGGATTGAGGCAGATCGTGGGGCGTTTGTGCAAGATTTGGGGCGTGATGTCTTGTAAATCCACATAGGCATCAATGTCCTTGATCACCTGCAGCACGCGCACCATATAGAGGTTGGGGATGTCTTTAAGCACAGAGAGTTGGGGTTTAGCCATGAGGTTTGTATTAAAGAGTCCTCTCTCTTGCATGTTGCCGGCATCTTGATTTAACATGGAGGCGACCAACACCTTAAAACGAGCATTAGAGGCGCTCAAAAAATCCTCATCAGCTTGATAAAGATAGCCCACATCACTAACCAAATCTTTAGAAATGCCCTCGGGATTAAAGGAGGCATAATATTCCATGCTAGAGCCATAATTTCCTAACACATGGTAGGCATCTAAAGGGCGTTGAGAGGCTAGGCTTTCTTCAAGATAGCGCAAATAGGCATCTATTTCTAAACCCCCTCTTTTTGCCTCAAAAAAGGGTTTGTAGAGAAAGTTGAGAAACCCTAAGAAGTTTTTAGCAATCTTGGAAACTGGGTCATCATTTAATAGACTAATCAAATGCATGGCTTCAAATGTTTTGGTATGTTCTAAAAAATCTTGCTCATATGCATTAATAGGGTTAAAAGTCTCAAACAAGGGCACTTGATCCATGCCCGCACGCGCTAGTTTCCATATTTTGTCTTGATCCCAATTAATCTGCAACGCGCTTAAGTAGGCGGCATCGGGTATATATTCTTTGTTTTGGAAGGCAGGGATTTTTAGCACTTTTTGCGAGGCTGTTTGTATGATCTGCTGTAGGGTTGTGAGTAGTTGGATAAAAGAGGGGGTGGGGTTGCTTAGGGATTCTTTGGGGTTGTCTATTTGGACAACGATGGTCGGTGTATTTTCTTTGCCCTGCAGATTTAAGAGCAAGAGAGTTAGGAGGAGTAGGCGGATCATTTAAATTCCTTTGTTAGGTTGGTTTGCAGGGCTAGACATAGGGCATTGCTGGATTTAAATAACTGGAGTTTGTCGCCGGCGTTGAGATACACACAGGGGGCGTTATCAATGGAGATGAGGCGCAAAGATTTTAGGTATTCTTGTAAGGGTTTGGGGTTGTAGCTGTGTTGTTGGAAGATTTGCAAGCAAAGTGCTTTAGACTCTTTGTCTAAATACCAGGGTTGCAAACAAATGGTGGGGTTTTGGGTGAGAGTGCGTTGCATCGCTTTAGCTAAAGGGACTTTTGGCTTGAGAA
>CAGP01000140.1 GCA_000263275.1 Helicobacter bizzozeronii CCUG 35545
ATAATAACGCCAAATTTGACTAATAAGGGGTGTTGATGTTTTTAGGCGCATTAAATTTAGAGGAAAAAAAGGCATTTTTGCAGATCGCTCACCACTTTGCTTGGAGCAACCACGATTTTTCAGACGCACAAAAGGGTGTGATCGCCACTTATTGCTTAGAAATGCAGATTGAATACATCACCTACGAGGCGGATAAATTCGATCTAGCGACCACTTTAAAAACTTTTAAACAAAAAGAACGCCAAAAAATCGTGTTGTTAGAAACGATGGCGCTCGCGATGGCAGATCGCTTAACCCACCTAGAAGCCTTGCACGAGGGGGAAAAAGAGGTGTTAGACACCATGGTTAAAACCTTTGGACTAGAACCTAATCTTGCAAACATTTACGCCGATTGGACGAAAGCCATGCTTGTGCTCACCGATCAGGGCAAGAATTTAATCAAGCTCTAGCATGGGTTTTCCTTGCACCATTTGCGGGGCGTGTTGCCGTAGTATCAAGGGGGTTAAAGAATTAGCCCCCTTTGATTTGGGTAATGGCGTGTGCCGCCACTTAGACCTACAAACCCAGCGGTGTTTGATCTATGAGAATCGCCCCCAAATTTGCAGAGTAGATACCATGTATGAAAAGGTGTTTTACAAACACTACAGCCTAGAGGAGTTTTACGCCCTCAATCTCAAGGCTTGCCAAAAAATTGCAGGAAAAAGAGGGCGTAGAAGAGGCTTTGAGAATCAAAAAACTTTGAAAATTAAATAAGGAGAAGAAATGCCATTACCATTTATTGTAGGCGGATTATTAGGACTAGGAGCGAATAAAAGTAATGATGATGCAAAAATGAGAAAAATCATCGAGGATAAAGTTAAAAAGGGTGATCACATACACGTAACGACGGGTCTGTATAACAAGGGGAACAAATGAATGATAAGGAGAGAGAATGCCACTACCATTAATTATAGGAGGACTAGCGTTGGCGGCGGTTGCTGGGGTTGTCATCATCAGCATTAGGGAGTTTTTCAATCGTGTCGAACAAGCCAAAAAAAATAAGAGGGCTACTGGAGCGAAGATCAAATCTTTGAAAGAGAGGGGAGAGTATGTAGAGTCTGATGTTGGCTTATTGCGCGACGGGCATGAGATAGCTAGCGAAACTTATCAGATTAATAAGGAGGAGGCTAAACAACTCAGAGAGGGTATGACTCTGTGAAAACAAAAGTGATCTTTATCCAAAACGACTGGCTCAAACAAGCTAATCCAAAACGGCTAGAGGCTTTTAGCACAGAAGTCAAAGAGGTGCTGGAAAAACAAGACTACGACTTTAGCGGTATGGAGGAAGTGGCTTTAGTAGGGGTGTTTGATCCAAAGGGGGCGCATAAAATCCAAGTTAAAACCCAATCATACAAACCCACGCCAGCAGAAGAAGTGGGGATTTCTTTACTTCTCTCAAGGCTCAACCACCCCATTAACGAGGCACTGACTGAGGGCAAATTTTTAGGCATTGGGGTACATTTTTATTTAGCGATCAATTGTACCCAAGTCTTGATAAAACATTTAAATAAGCAAGCGCAGGATAAAAAAGCCATCAAGCAAGAGCAAGAAAACGCCCCGAGTTTGAACCTACGGGTGGAAGACCCCCGCTACAGCCTAGAGCAAATCGAGCTAGACAAGAAAACCAAAAAGGGGATTTTAGAGGTCATCACTCTAGTGCAAAAGCAAGATTTGATCTATGAGGAGTGGGGTTTTAAAGAGGTCGATGGGATCGCTAAAACCATTATCAATTTTCATGGCAAACCGGGCACGGGCAAGACCATGAGCGCATATATCATCGCCAAAGAATTGGGTAAGCAAATTATCCATGGCAATTACGCCGACATCGAGTCTAAATTCGTGGGGGACGCACCCAAAAATCTAGTCGCCGCCTTTGATTTGGCGCAAAAAAGCGGGGCGATTTTATTCTTTGATGAAGCCGATAGCTTTTTGGGCAAGCGCATTTCTAATGTTACTCAGAGTGCCGATCAGGCGGTCAATTCTTTGCGCAGTGAGCTTTTAAAACTCTTGGAGGAGCGCCCCGTGATTGTGATTTTTGCGACCAATTTATTAGAAAATTACGACAAGGCGTTTCATAGCCGAATTTTGCGCTCCATTAGTTTTGAACTGCCCAATGACAAACAAAGGCAAGCCATTATCTTAAAGCATATCCCCACAGCCCTTTATGAAAAGGGCATGGCGCAATTTTCTCAAGAGGAGCTAGAGATTTTAAGCAAAATTGCTAAGGGCTTTTCGGGCAGAGAGATTAAAAATGCCATTTTAAATGGCTTGATTAGCGCGGCTAAAGAGGGGGTTTTGCCTAGCTTTACCTATTTTAAAAAGGCGTTCAAAACCGCCAAGAAGGAATTTGAAAAAACCCATAAGGAGGAGAACAGAAAAGAAAGTTTGAGTCAGCGGATTAAAAGCAACTTGAAAAAAGGCAAATTCGAAACCATGAGGAGAAAAGATGATTAATAATGGCAAAAGCCCTAGCGGGAAATTGATTGAGGAATTAGTAGCGTTTCTTAAAGAAAAAGGTCTTTTTATTAGAGGATCTTAGAAAGTTACTCAATCAAGACACCTTTTTGCAAGCGTGGAATTACACAGAGGTCAAACAAGACAAATACAGCTTTAAAGAGTTGTTAGCTTGGGTCAAAGAGCATTTTAACCCCAATCTACACAGCGCAGCCAGTCTCACCAAAGAGGAAAAGGCGGTCGAGGGGCTCATCTTAAGCTGTTGTTTTATGGATAAAAAGAACGCCCCCTTGACCAGTGAAAAAGACCCATTTTTACGGGTGATTACCAAAGAACTTGATGAGGACTTGAAAAAGAACTTTGGCAACAAAGACATGATTATGTTGAAATAGGGGGTAAAATGGGAATCATTGACAATGTCCTAGACTTTTTTAGGAGCGTATGGGAGTGGGTCAAGCGGATTTGGACGCGTATTTTAAACTTCTTTAGCAACATTGTCGCTTGGTTTAAAAACCCGAGTAGATTGCGGCAGTTGCAAGTGGATAGGAACAGAATAGCTGTTGCTATCAAAGAAAATTTAGCCAATGGGGATTATGGGGTAGTCAATTGCCTTTACAACACTGCCACAGGACAACTCGATGGTGAGGCGATCGGAATTGAGAGCGAACAAGTGGATGCCGAAACGCAAAGGAATTTTGGCAACAAAGAAATGATCGTCTTAAAGTAGGGGGAGGGCATGGCATTGAGGGTGTGTGCCTCTCAATGTCTCAAAGATTTAAAAAGGAAACACAATGGATTTTTCGGATTCTCAAAAGGCAAAGGAGGCTTTGCTGTGGAAGTTTTTAGAAGACAGCATTATTTTTAAAGAGATCATTTCCTTTAAAGATGACATTGTCGCTTGGTTTAAAAGCCCAGAACGCCTACAACATTTACATAAAAAATAAAAAGGTGATCGCTGTCTCTATCAAAGAAAAGCTCAACAATGGCAATCATGGGATCATTAATTGCCTTTTTAACACAGAAACAGGAGAGATCGATGGCAAAGAAGTTCTAGGCATTCAAGGCAAGGAGATCGATGAGGACATCCAAAAGAACTTTGGCGACAAAGAAATGATTGTGTTGAAGTAGGGGGAGGGCATGCCGACTTATTTAATCGTTTTAATTGTGGTCGTGGTGCTGGGTTTTGTGGCTTTGGTTGTGTTGCGTAAAGCCACGCCCACAGCCATAGAGCAAGAGGTTTTGACAATGAAAGAGGCGATCGCCTTTTTTAAAGAGGGGGAAGTGATGCAGAGTTTAAAAGCCAACAACAACATGGTGGCTGTGGCGATGCAAGAAAGACAAAACGATGGGCGTTTAAAAATCACGCTCACCCCCTATGACAAGCAACAAAACACCATCGCCCCCAATGCGCTCATGAAAATTTACTTGGTCAAACGCTTGGATGCAGATTTGGCAAAGAATTTTGGGGATAAGAGCATGCTCATTTTGCAATAGGCCTTTGTGGTGATTGGGGCACCGGTTTAGCAAATTCTAGGCAATAGTTCGCCCTCAGGCATTTCTAAATAACGCCTAGAACCCCAAGCGTTTTTTAAATACACACAAGGTTTTTGGGTCTTGCCCAACACTTTGCCTATAATCGCAGGCGCGCCTCCATGGGCTTGGAGCAAATCGCATATTTTGGGCGCATCGGGTGTATTGACACACAGCACACACACCCCCTCATTTGCCAAAACATAGGGTTCTAGCCCCAAAATCTCACACACCCCCCGCACCTCTTCTAAGATCGGGATTTGGGTCTCTTCAATCTCAATTGCCACTAAAGAGGCACGCGCCCACTCATGGAGCAAGGCTGCTAACCCGCCCCTTGTGGCATCACGCAAGGCATAGAGGGGATACCCACTTGAGAAAACAGGTTCTAACAAGCCAAAGAGTTGTTGGCAATCACTTTGCAATGCAGAGTGCAACCCAATCTCATGGCGTAAAGAAAAGAGCAATGCCCCATGGGCACCAATGGGCGCACTCAAAATTAAGCTCTGCCCCTCTTGGAGATTTTTAGCACTCAAAGCAGGGTAGAGCACACGCCCTAAGGCGGTGGTGTTGATAAAAATCTTGTCCATGCTACTTTTGGGTAAAACTTTTGTATCTAAAGATAAAAGCTTGAGTTTGCCTAGCCTTAATTGCGCGCGCACAGACTCTAAAATACGCTCCAAAGTGGCTATGGGCAAGCCTTCCTCTAGCATAAAGCCCATGCTCAAATACTCCGGTCTAGCCCCCATCACCGCAACATCATTGGCGCTCCCACACACACTCAGCTTACCAATATCCCCCCCGGCCAAAAAAAAGCGGATCGACCACAAAGCTATCCGTACTCATTGCCAAATCCCCACTCCCCCTAAACACCCCGCCATCCTCCCCATCAGCCACTAAAAAACTCTTGCAAATAGGGCTTAAACACCCCTTCAATGAGTTCTAAACTCTCCTTACCCCCATTCCCACAACTCAATGTAACTTGTTTAAAATCCATGTTGGCTCCTTTGTTGGTTGGCTAAAAAAATGCACCTGCCCAAAAGCCAATGCCCCATCATTGCAAGAGAGGAGTTTGGGCATGAAAAACACCCGATGGGCAAAAAGAGCCCTGATGTGCTCGCATAAAAGGCGGTTGGCAAAGACACCGCCCCCAAAGAGCATGGGCAGATTGTGTTGTTGGGCTAAAGAGAGGGCGATGTGGGCTAGGGTATTGTGGAATTTTCTAGCCACTAGGGGGGCTTGGTTGTCTAAAATCTCTTGTTGGATTGCTCCAAGCATGGGCATGCCGATAATGGGGCGATCTTGCAAGTTAAAGGGGTAAAAATCCAGACTCTCTATTGTGCTTGCTAGACTCTCTAATTGTGCCGCACTTTGCCCCTCATAGGTGTTAAACTCCCCCACCCCACAAAAGCTTGCTATGGCATCAAAAAGCCGCCCTATAGAGGTAGTTGGGGACATTTGGATTTTTTGATCCAACATGCGTTTGAGGGCATGGGCACGCGCGCCCAAAGGCTTTTCAAGGCGTGTTAAAAGCCCGCTTAAGCTATGTTGGTGGGCTAGACAATAACCGATGGTGCAGGCATCTTGGATCAAGTTGGGGGCTTGTGGAATCCAAAAGCGTTGCAAGGACAATAGATGTTTGACTTGCCAAAAGCCCTTGAAATGGGCTTTAAAAACCTCACCCCCCCAAAGTTCTTGATGATCCCCCAACCCGCTCCCATCGCACACCAAGCCCAAAACTTCCATGCCCTCTAAAGGGGGGTGTTCTAGCTCCCATTCGCCCAACAACGCATGCATGTGCGCTCTGTGGTGCTGGATGGGCGTGCATGTTGCCCCACACTCTAGAGCTTTTTCTTGCCCGATTTGGCTAGAGGTGTATCTAGGGTGCTTGTCAATGCCGATGTTTTGTGGCACGCCATAGAGTTGCCTATAAAAAATCCCAATTTTGGTGGTAATTTTGCACACCCGCCACGCTCTCTAGCGCGCCCATCTCTGGGATCACCAAACTAGATTCCTGACTCCAGCACAAACTGGCTTTATTGTGCGCGCCCATGCCCACAAGGGGCGTGGGGCTTTTTAGGGGGATGTATAGGGGGGAGAGCCCTCTAGCCAGACGCATAACGCCCATTTGCTCGCCCACACAGCGTAAAATGCTATCTTCAATCCCATGCACAATGGGGCGGTTGTGATCTAAAATGCCCTCTAGGTCAAATTTAGCGCGCAGAGTTTCTAACTCTGTGATGATGGGCTCGCCCTTTAAATTGGCACTGGTGAAAATGAGGGCTTCAAAGGATTGTAAAAGCAAGTGGTGCAGGGCACTATAGGGGAGGATAATCCCCAGAGTATTGAGATTGGGGGCTACATGGTCATAACAAGGGCTTTTTTTACGGGCGAGCACAATGGGGGCACTAGGGGCTTTAAGGGCTTCTAATTCTAGGGGGTTTAAATGCACCAAAGTGTGTGCCACTGCTGTATTTTTCACCATCAAGGCTAAGGGCTTTTTAGGGCGGCACTTCAAGGCACGCACCTTTTGCACCGCTTGTTTGTCTTGTGCGTGGCATATTAGGGCAAAGCCACCAATGCCCTTCAAAGCGATCACTTGGTTTTGTTGGATGGCTTGGATCGCACGCTCTAGGGGTTGGTCTGTGTGTTTGCCCTCTTGATCGTAAAAACTAAGCGTGATGGGGCAATGTAGGCATGAGAGGCTTTGGGCAAAAAAGCGGCGGCTCTGGGGKTTGTGGTAATCTTTTTGGCAAGCAGGGCACATCACCCAATCGCGCATGGAGGTGTGGGCGCGATCGTAGGGCAGGGTGTGCAAGAGACTAAATCTAGGGCCACAATGCGCGCATGCCACAAAAGGGTAGTTAAAAAAGCGACTCTTGGGGTTAGCCAAATCTTGCAAGCACAGCTCACAAGTGGCTAAATCTAGGGGCAGGGTGTCTTTTAGGCTCAATGAGGGGGTTAGGCTGGGGGCGATTTTAAAATCTTGTGCGTGGATGGGGGGGGTGTTGTGGCACTCTATGGTGTTAATCTGTGCTTGTGGGGGTTTGTGGGTGTCTAGTTTAGCCAAAAATAAGGTTTTTAATTCTGCTTGTAAGAGCACCTCCACCTGCCCGCCTCTATTGCGCACAAACCCGCACGCCCCCAATTCTTTAGCCAACTGATAGACAAAGGGTCTAAAGCCCACCCCCTGCACCTGCCCGCTGATGATGATTTGGACAAACTTAGTAGAGTTGCATGGTGGCACAATGCAAACTCCCATTTTCGCGGATGAGCACCGAACAATCCACGCCCACAACCTCTAAGCCTGTGTGTTGTTGTAAGATTTTAAGCACGGGGGCATCCATCGGATCGTTATAGGTGGGGGCAAACAAAACCTTTTGCCCGCCTTTATTGGCAAATAAAAAATTTCGCATAGGTGGCTGGTAGCCGTTTTCCTTGATAGTATTTGGGGTAGGGGAGGGGCAAGGGCACGAGGTTATAACGCTTGCCCTTCAAAGTTCTAAAACTCTTTAATTGTTGTTCCATCTCTTTTAAGGGTTGGTAGTGGGGGTCATGGGGGTCGTTGCAGGTTACATAGGCGATTGTATTGGGGTTTAAAAAACGCGCTAGGGTGTCAATATGCCCATCGGTGTCATCGCCCTCTAAGGGACTCACATCCAACCATAAAATGCGCTCTACGCCTAGTTCTTGCTTGAGAATCGCACTGAGTTGGCTTTGATCCTTGTTGGGGTTGCGCTCTGGATTGAGCAAGCAAGAGGTGGTGGTGAGCAAAGTCCCCTCCCCATCGCTCTCCACACTCCCCCCCTCTAGCACCAAATCTACAAATCTTAGGGGGTGTTTTAAAAGCCCCTTTTGGGCTAGTTTGGAGCTAATGGCATTATCTAGGTGGGCGCTGTGCTTCCCCCCCCAAGCATTAAAGATAAAATCCAAATAAAGCATCACCTTATTAGTTTCCACACACAGGGGACCAAAGTCGCGCGTCCAAGTGTCGTTGCACTCCACCAAGACGATTTGCACTTGGTTAAAACGCGCGAGGCGATCTTGGGTGGCTGAATCCTCAGGGGACACGCACACCAAAACATTTTGGTAATGGCTAATGGTTTCAATGATGTCGTAAAAACACTTTTGCGCATCTTCTAAACACCCAACCCAATCGCTAGCGGCATGGGGGAATGCCATTAAAATCGCACTCTGTTCCTCCCACTCGGCTTTAAATCTTTTCATAGAAACCCTTATAGTATAATCATTTTATTATACCCTAATGGAGGCTGGATGCTTTTAAGCATTGAGAGTAGTTGTGATGATAGTTCTTTGGCTTTGACTAATTTAGAGGCTCAATTACTTTGGCATGCCAAGATGTCCCAAGAGGCTGATCACAGCCCTTATGGGGGTGTGGTTCCCGAGCTGGCCTCACGCTTGCATGCTAAAAACCTCCCCGATCTATTAAAACAAGCCCAAGATTTTTTGCAACTACAAGGGCATTCTTTAAGCGCTCTAAAAGCCATTGGCGTAACCACACGCCCCGGATTAAGCATTACGCTCTTAGAGGGCTTAATGATGGCTAAAGCCCTGTCTTTAAGCCTTAAAATCCCGCTCATCTCCATCGATCACCTCAAGGGGCATATTTATTCACTCTTCATCAACCAACAAGCACTCTTCCCTATCAGCACCTTGCTAATCTCTGGAGGGCACACGCTCATTATCGAGAGTTTTAGCCACACCCACATGCAAATTGTCGCCCAAAGTTTAGATGATAGTTTGGGGGAGAGTTTTGATAAAGTGGCTAAGATGTTGGGCTTGGGCTATCCGGGCGGGCCAGTGGTGGAGAGATACGCCCAAGAGTGCCCCCCGGGGTTAGAATTAGACTTCCCCCTGCCCTTAAAAGCCTCCAAAGCCCTAGCCTTTAGCTTTTCAGGCTTAAAAAATAGCTGTCCGTCTGGCTATTTTAAGCGAGCAAGAAAAAACGCCCAAGCTTGCAGAGGAATTTAAAGCCCGGGTGTGTGCGGGGTTTCAAAAAGTTGCATGCGCGCATTTGCTCAAGGTGTTAAAGCGTTACTTCCAAAAACAACGAATCCAGAATTTTGGGCTGGTGGGGGGGGCTAGTGCCAATTGCTATCTTAGAGAGAAGATCCAAGCACTTTGTGGGCAATTTGGCATGGCATTGCATTTAGCGCCCCTAGAGTTTTGCACGGACAATGCCGCCATGATCGGGCGTTTGGCTGTGCAGAGTTACCAAATGCAGGAATTTAGCCCCTTAGAGGGTTTAGACATTACCACGCAAACCACCTTGCCCGTTGTTTGTTTGTCTTAAAATTTATTATTTTGGTAAAATGCTAAAAACGATAGGAGATTGCTGTGTTTAGGAGTTTGCAGGTTAGGGCTTCGTTTTATCTGATTATTTTGTTATCCCTCTTTGCTCTCTTGGTTTTCACCCTCATCCAAAGAGATTATGCCAATTTGGCGGAATTACAAGGGCGCACGGTGGCTAAGAGTTTGAATGCCTCCATTATCAACACCATTGTGCAAGCCATTGCTGTGGGGACTAAGGAGGCGATTTATAAAGCCATTGATGATAGCAACCACTTGTCCGGTGTGCAAATGAAATTTTACCCCGGAGAGGGGGACATCCGCCTTTTTTGGACTCAACCAAACTTTCACACAAAACCCAGAGATTTTGCAATATTTTAACGATCCCAAAACGCCCCAACAAGTGCTTGTTCGTGGGAAGGGGGCAGATAGGCATGTCATCGTGTGGCAGCCCTTAGTGGGTGATGAATCTTGCGTGGCTTGCCACACCAACAACAAGCCCGGGGACATGATCGGGGTGATGGAGGTCAAACTTTCTTTACAAGAGGCTTATAAAAACGCCAGCTTTTTTAGCGTAAAAACTTTGAGCTGGATGGTGGGCGTGTCTTTGGGGATCATCATCTTATTGTTGCTGGTGGTGCAAAAAGATGTGATCAGACCCTTAAATAAACTTAAAGACACCGCTAAAGATTTGGTCTCCTCCCAAGAGGCGGATTTGACCAAGCGTTTGAATTATAATAGCAAAGATGAAATTGGCTTGGCTACAGGCTTTGTCGATCAATTCTTGGGCAAAATTGCTGATATTATCAAAGTGGGGAAGGGCATTGTGGAGGATAATAACCGCGTAGGGGGTGCGCTCAAGGATTCGACCAAAGCCCTAGGGCAAGTCGCCCAAAAAGAATTGGCATCGGTGGAGAATCTCAAGGACATCAACCACCAAGTGGGCGAGAGTTTGGAATTAGCCCAAAATAACTTGCATAGCACAATTGATAATTTGGATAAAACAGATGTTGTGCTCAACGAATTCATCACTAAAATCCAAAATTCGGTGGATCTGATTTTAGTCTCCGTGCAAAGCCAACAAGAGATCGCCACCGATTCAATCTCGTTGGTCCAGCATGCCACAGAGATTAAAAATGTGCTCTCCATCATCGAAGAGATCGCTAACCAAACTAACTTACTCGCCCTCAATGCCGCCATTGAAGCCGCACGCGCAGGCGAACACGGGCGGGGCTTTGCGGTGGTGGCTGATGAGGTGCGTAATCTAGCAGGCAAGACCCAAAAGTCTTTGGGTGAGATCACCGCCATGGTGAATATGGTAACCCAGAGCATTGAGAGCATGGGGGATCGCATCCAAAATGTCGCCACGCAATCTCAAGAGGTTTCCGATAAAACCTCCCTTCTCATTGGCGATGCCAAGAATGCCAAGGATAATTTGACTTTGACTAAAGAAAAAATCCCAAAACACCGTGGATCAAAATAAAGTGGTGTTGGCTAAAATGGAAGAGCTCAACCAAGTGATCAATGAATTCACCAATATCTTTGCGGAGGTTAGGAATGTGCGTAAAGGGCTTGAGGAGCACAGCTTGCAAATTGTTACCAAAAACCAAGAGCTAGAAGGGGAGTTTAGGAAGTTCAAGGTCTAGGTTGATTGAGGCTGATTGCTAACCCACCCAAAGTGGGCGGGTTTAAAAAATTGGAGGGGGAGCTAGGACCTTTAGCAGGTCCTTAGAAAATCAGAAGTTACTTACCAAAACGCCCACCGGTAGTAGGATAGCCATAGATAGAGCCATCTTTGATTTTCATGTGATCTTCCCAAGGCAATTTGTATTTGCCCGCAGCCAAATCTTTAATGTAGGTCAAGCCTGCATCGGATTCGCCACCCGGTTTAGCTACATAACCGCGGTGTCCGAGGTTGTAGATATTGTTTTCTAAGCCCCAGCTTAGGCGGGCATTGTCTGCCATTTTGGGGTAAATCTCGCCGGTTACAATTTCCCATGGGTTGCGATGCCCTTGCACTAAAGTGGTGCCATCAAAGTTACAGATTTGCCCTTCCCCAAAGTAGTAAAAGACATTGTCATACCCAGCCAAATTCACGCTCACGGTATACATTAGGTTATGCCATGCATTCGAGCGGTTGGTTAAAATCCATTGATCGTTAACTTGTGTGCTATAACCAGAGATGCGGATATAGACATTGCACCCTTTATAGGCAGCCTCTCTAGCCAGCTCGGGGATCATACCATCATGGCAGATACACACGGCTAGTTTTGAGCCACCCGGACCATCGCACACAGGCATACCCAAATCTCCGGGATACCAAGGCTCAATGGGATTCCAAGGGAAAAGTTTGCGGTATTTTAAAATGATCTCACCTTGTGGGTTGATGATAATAGCGGTGTTGTAGGGGTTTTTGTTGGCATCTGGATTGCGCTCCATAATGGAGAACACCCCATAAACTTTGGCTTCTTTACACGCCTTGGCATACATTTCAGTTTCTTTGCCCGGAACATCGAGCAAAAATTCCTCACTCAACCATTTAGCCGTGTTTAGCCCTTGTGTGCTGTATTCGGGGAAAATGATGAGTTCCACACCCGGATAGCCCGCTTTCGTGGCATGCAAAGTGCGGATAATGCTCTCAATGTTATGGTCAATGTCCTTACGGCTATTGACAACAGGGACGGGGAATTGAATCGCAGCGACTAAAAAACCCTCAATGGGCTTACCCATACTACCAATGCTTCCCATGGAAAACTCCTTGTAATATTTTTATCGCAATATTGTTATTGCAAAAAAATATTAGGACAAGAGCACCAACACAGGGTAAATCGTGCGTTAATTGCAAGTAAATGCCCCCAAAGGGGCTTTAGTGGGGGTTATTTTTTGTCTTTGGCAAGACTTTTGATGTATTGATCGGCTAGGTACAAACCATGCCCGCTTTCACCCATCAACTGGACTTTGTCCAAGATGTTTTTAAACAACACTTCCTCCTCATGCTGTTCGGCAACATACCATTGCAAGAAGTTAAAGGTGGCATAATCTTTGTCTTTCAACATGTTATCCACCAAGTTATTAATGGAATGGGTGATGTGTTGTTCGTGCTTGTAAGCCTTTTCAAAGATTTCCACCAAGCTTTTAAACTCGTGCTCGGGGGCTTTGATTTCTTTCAAATGCACGCCCACTTCATTTTCATTGAGGTAGGTGATGATCTTGGTGGCATGGGCGTATTCATCGCTGGCATGGTCAAACAAGAACAAACCGGCTCCATCAAAACCATGTGTGTAGCACCATGAACTCATGCTGATGTAGAGATTACCAGAGTAGAACTCCTCCATCACTTGTGCATTCAGCATTTTGATTGTTTCCTTAGGCAACATACTAAAACTCCTTTATTTGAATTTGTCCCATTATTATAGCATAAATGAGAAAACAAAGTCAAGCTTTTTGGAGTTATTTTTCCTAAAAATTGTGATATTTTAATAATCACAAGAAGACTCCTAAAACAAATTGGGTCAGATAATAGGCGATAAGCGAAAAACAATAGGCAACTGCTGTTGTGAAGACAAACAAGTAGAGCACGAATTTAGCCCCGCCCGCCTCCTTGCCAAAGGTGATTGTGGCGGCAAAGCAAGGGATATAAAACATCACAAAAACAATGAAGGCGATCGCTGAGGGCGTGCTCACGCTCTCTTTGAGGGCTTTTTTTGAATAAGATGGAGTTTTCTCCCTGATTGTTTAAAGAGTGCAACACGCCCAAAGTGGAGACCACCACTTCCTTAGCCATAAAGCCCGTTACCAACGAGATCGAGAGCTTCCAATCAAAATCCATGGGCTTAAAAATCCCATCTATCAAAGTCCCCAAACGCCCCACTAGGCTATTTTCTAGCGTGCTCTTTTGCAAATTCTCCTCAAGGGTCGCTAAAGCTAGGGCTTTTTGAGATTCTGCTAGGTTACTCTTTTCAATCTTGGCTTGTTGTTCTTGGTAAGTTTGCAGGGCTTGGGGGTTTTTGGGGTATTGGGAGGCAAACCAAAATGAGCACTGCTCCGCCTAAAATATAAGTGCCTGCTTTTTTCAAATAGGAGATCGATTTGGTGTAAATGCTAAACCAAACCACCTTCACACTGGGCATGCGGTATTTAGGCATCTCCATCACAAAGGATTCTTCTTTGCCCCTAAAGACACTCAGCTTTAAGAGTTTAGCCATCAATAACGCCACCACAGCCCCTAAAATGTAAATGCCAAAGAGCACAAAGCCGGCGTATTTATCGGGGAAAAACGCCCCCACAAAGAGCACATAAATAGGCAGGCGTGCGCTGCAACTCATAAAACCGATCACAAAGAGCGTGATGAGTCGTTCATGTTGGTTTTGCAAGGTGCGGGTTGCCATGTAGGCAGGCACAGAACAGCCAAAGCCCGTAACAAGAGGGATAAAACTTTTGCCATGCAAACCAAATTTATGGAAAATGCCATCTAATAAAAAGGCTACGCGGCTCATATACCCGGTCGCCTCTAAGAGCGAAATGCCCAAGTATAAAACCACAATCAAGGGCAAAAAGGAGATCACAGCCCCCACACCCCCAATCACCCCATCGCCCAAAAGCGAGCCCAAACTGCTATCATTAGCACTCTCTTTAATGGCTGTGCCCAAAAACGCAAAGGCATCATCAACATAGGTTTGCAACCCCCCACCCACCAGAAAACTTAAGGAGAACACCAAAAACATTAAGGCTAGAAAAATAGGCAAGCCATAGATAGGGTGCATCAAATATTTGTCAATTTTTTGGGTGCTTTGGGTGGTCTGTGTTTCTTTAAAAGAGACCACTTGCTGGCTTAGGCGTTTGCAAAAGCCTAAAGCCTCTTGGCTTAAAATAAGAGGAATGGCATTTTCTCCAAAAGAGGCGCTCAATTCTGTCTTGGCTTCTTGGCAATACTGGAACGCCTCTTGTTGGGGGGGCTGTAAGCTCCCTTGTAATAAAAGCCATGCATGTTGTCTGGGGTTTAAAAGGGAGTGGTGCAGGTGCTCCAAACTCTCTAGCTTTTTGGCTAGGGCATCTAGGGCACTCTCAAACTTAGGGCTATAGGTGATTTTAGGGGGGCTGTAGGTTTGGTGGTGTGTGGCGATGATATGCTCTAAGAGTTTTTGGATATTAAAGTAAGAGTGTGCGGAGGTGGGGATGCAGGGGGTGTTGAGGGCTTTAGATAAGTGTTCTAGATCAATTTCTAAGCCCTCTTTGAGTGCCTCATCCCACATGTTAAGTGCCATTAAAACCTTGTGCCCCGTGTTTAAAAGCTGGAGACTCAATGCCAAATTGCGTTCTAAATTGGTGCAATCCAACACATTTAAGATCAGATCATAGTGTTCGTTTTCTAAAAAATGGCGGGTAACCTTCTCCTCAATAGTAAAATCATTCAGGGCATAAATGCCGGGCAAATCCACAATGACAATCGGGGTATCGCCATAAAAAGTGTGGATTTCTGTTTTTTCCACCGTAACACCTGCAAAATTGCCCACTTTTAAATGCGCCCCGCTGATGGCATTGATCAGCGAGCTTTTGCCCACATTGGGCTGTCCGACTAAGGCAACAACAATTTTATCCATTTTATCCCTCTAAAAATTGCTCTTATTATCAAAATATAGTTTATTATACCCATAAGCATTTCTGCTAAAATCCTTTTAGCAATAAAAAGTTTATGAAAGGCTTGTTTTGCCCAAACAGACTTGGATCGTGGATCAAAAGGGGCGTTTGGACACTTTCTTGAGCACCAAACTCCAAGTGTCTAAAAACCAAGTCTTGCAACTCATCAAGGCTGGTTGTGTGCGCCTCAATGGGGGGGTGTGTAGCAAGGGGGGGGGTTAGCCTCAAACTAGGCGATCTCTTAGAAGTTTTAAGCCCAAAGCCTACAGAAAGCCCACCTACCAACCTGCCACCCCTAGATTTGGAGATCATCTATGAAGATGAAGATATTTTAGTGATCAACAAACCCCCCCATCTGGTGATCCACCATGCCAGCAGTGTCAAAGAGCCCACTTTGGTGGATTATTTGCAGGCTAAGGGCTATGCGCTCTCCACTCTGAGCGGGGCGTTGCGCTATGGAATCGTGCATCGCTTGGATAAGGACACCAGCGGGGTGTTGGTGGTGGCTAAGAACAACGCCAGCCATGCACACTTGGCCAACCAGCTTAAAAGTAAGCAAATGGGGCGTTATTATCTAGCCATCCTCTCAAAACCTTTGAATGCTCCCGTGAGTGTGGCATGCCATCTAGGGCGACACCCCAATAACCGCTTGAAAATGACCAATTTAGATGCGCTCAGAACCCCCATTAGGGGCGGTAAAATGTCTAAGACCCATTTTGCCCCCCTGATCACGGGCAAGAATCAAGCCCAGCTCATTTGTGCCAAACTAGAGACCGGGCGCACGCACCAAATCCGCGCGCATTTGGAGAGCCTAAATCGGCACATCGTGGGCGATCCGCTCTATGGGCAAAAAGATAGCTACACGGGGCGTATTTTATTGCACGCCTACTTGCTCTATGCCACCCACCCAAAAGATGGGCGCAAACTTCTTTTTTAAAGCCAACATGTTAAAGGATATGCTACAATATTTGGAAAGCCATTTTGAAGGGATGAGTTGGGATGGGTTGGAAAGCTGTATTTGTGGCTTGTTTGGCGGTGCTACTGGTTAGTTGCGCGCCCACAAGGAAAAATAGTGTTCTCTCATTTTTTTGGGAAAAAAGAGGAGACCCTGAATCCAAACTTACCTGTTGTGCAGGGGATTAAAACCATCGATGATGTGCAGTCTGTGGGTTTTGAATGGCAACCTGTGAGCAATCCCGGGCTCATTGATGGGTTTGTGCTCTACCGCATGCAAGCCGATCAAAGCTTTAAACGCGTAGCGGTTGTGCGTAACCCCCTAGCCACGCATTACTACGATGATGGACTGACCCCCCAAACCCAGTATTACTACCAAATTGCCACCATTGGCAAAAATGGCGGCATCTCGCGCGCCTCTGAAACAATCAGTGTCCGCACTTCTTTTATCAATCCAGTAGAGAGTGTTTTTGCTAGCCATGTCGAGCCCAAAGAGATCAAGGTTTTTTTGGAGCCCCCACCCTAACCCCAGCATTGATAAATACATTATCCAAAGAGAGGGGAGCGATGGCAAGTTTTCTAATATCGGGGTGGTGAAAAATAGGCTGTATGTGGAATATTTTGATAAGGATTTGCCCGATGGGAGTGCCTATCGTTACCGCGTGATTGCTGAAAGTTTTGAAGGGGCTAAGTCTTTGCCCAGTGCTGTGGTAACCGGTAAGACTAAAGAGCCTCCAGTGGGGGTAACTGGCGTGCAAGCCAGCAATAACCTCACGCGTAAAATCCAGCTGAGTTGGACTCCCTCTGATCAAAAAGATGTGGTGTCTTACCGCATTTATGCCGCTAATAAAATGGACGAACGCTTTAAAAACATCGCCGAGACCAATGACACCAGCTACTTAGACAATGTTGATGCAGATGGGGTGCAGAGATTTTATAAAGTCGTGGCGGTGGATAAATATAATTTAGAGAGCATGATGCCCGCAACGGCAGTTCAGGGCATGACCTTGCCCCGCCCTGCTACACCCATCATCACAAAGGGCACCATTGAGGACGGGCAAGCCATCATCGAGTGGCAACCCATCCAGGATGGGCGGGTTAAGGGCTATGCTGTCTATCGCTTTGATGGCAATTCCAGTTCTAAGCCCTTGCGTTTTGGGGATCTGAGCAAAACCCGTTTTGTGGATAATAACATGGTGAGTGGGCAAAAATACCGCTACCAAGTGGTGAGTGTTGATGGAGCCGGCTTGGAATCAAACCCAAGTAAAGAAGTGGAATTGCGCTTGGATCGCTAGTTGTGCATGCCGCACCTGTTTGCTTCTTTGGCTAGATTGCCTGATTTCCCCTTTGAGAGCGAGGGGTTTGTTTTCTTATACCGCGCTTGTAGTTTAAGAGATGCCTGCTTGAGTGCGATTCGCGTCCAAAAGCAGGGACTTTATGGGCTCTATGATTTTTGTATCTTGCAAATCAAGCAAGAAGGGGGGGACTTATTCAAGGCGCAAAAATCCACACGCCCCCTCCCAGTGGGGGTCTTACAAAAAGCCTTGCAGATTTTGGCGCGTTTTTGCAATGTGTCTTATTCCAATTTGGGCGCGCCTAGCCCCTATTTTGAAAGCCCCTTTTTTGATCCGCTGGGATTGTTTTGATTTTCCCCGATTTTACCACCTAGAGATTGGATTTGGCTCAGGGCGGCATTTGCTAGATAAAGCCCCAAAAAAACCCACAAGAAACCTATATCGGGGTGGAGATTCACACCCCCTCCTTAGAGCAAGTTTTGCGCCAAATCGAGCTTTTAGGGCTTAAAAATCTCTACTTGGTGCAAGCCGATGTGCGGATATTGTTAGAAATTCTGCCCTCAGGCTGTTTAAGCTTAGATGTGCATTTTCCCGTGCCTTGGAGCAAGAGCCCTAATCGGCGTGTGTTTAACCCCCAGACCCTAGAGCACATGCGCGCGATTTTGTGCCAAGATGCGTGGTTGTGGCTAAGAAGTGATGATGAACCCTATTTCCAGCAGAGTTTGCAACTGGTTTTGGATTTGCCCTGTTGTGATCTGCATATCTCTAAGAATGGCGATCAAGCGTTGGTGTATAGCAAATACGAGGCGCGTTGGAGGCGGCAAACAAAAAGACATTTGGGATTTAAAATTGCGCGCCTTAAGCCCCATTGATCGCCCTTGTTTGCCCTTTTTTATTGGACGCACCCCTACACTTTCAAGCACCCAGCAAACAAGAACCCCCGCATTTGTGGCAACAAGGGGCGTGGATACAGCAGAATTGTTTTTTAAATATTCAAGATGTGTTAGAATATGAAAATTTGTGGTTATTGGTGTTGAGCTTGGGGGACTGGCTTGCCCCCTTAAATAAAATGGTTGTTGTGGATCGCCAAAAGGGCACGATCGAGTATATCGGGGGCTTACCGCTCAATACAAAAGCCCACAGACAAGCACACCAACATTTGCTGGAGATTTTGCAGGAGGAGAATTGTGGCTAGTATCATTGTGGCTAAAGATTTGTGTTTGGGGTATAAAAAAGATGAGTGGGTGATCAAGGGAGCCAATCTGCGGATCGAGCGCAAGGATTTTGTGTTTATATCAGGGGCGAGTGGGAGCGGGAAGAGCACGCTTTTGCGATCGCTCTATGGGGATTTGCCCATGATGGGGGGGAGCTTAGAGGTGTGTAATATCAATGTCAATCGGGCTTCTAAGGCGTTTATCAATGAGCTCAGACGCAATATTGGGGTGGTGTTCCAAGATTATAAATTGATTGAAGAATGGACCGTGGAGCAAAATATTAAATTGCCCATGATCATCAATGGCTATAAAAAAAGATGAATGCAATATCCAAGCTGAGAAACTCTTAGCCCATGTGGATTTGCTCTATAAGTCTAATCGCTACCCGCTGGAACTTAGCGGTGGGGAGCAACAACGCGTGGCGATGGCGCGCGCGATCGCCCACAAGCCCTTTTTAATCCTAGCTGATGAGCCCACAGGCAACCTAGATGATTATTCAAGCGATATGATTTGGAGCTTGCTTAAAGGGGCTAATAAACAACTAGACATCACGATCGTGGTGGTAACGCACAGGATTCCCAGCAGTTTTAATATCCCTTACCGCAAAATTTACATCAAAGACGGGGAGATTCATGAATACACTTAAAGAACATTTGGCTTTTCTCCTGCCTTTAATGGCATTACTCTTTAGTTTAGAGAGTATTTTATTCATTAATCGTGCCGTCAATATCAGAGAAGAAAAGCTGTCTAAGAGTTACACGATCACCATTGCCAGCAAGCAAAAACTCACACTGCCCTTTTTAAGGCAAAACATCAAAGA
>CAGP01000141.1 GCA_000263275.1 Helicobacter bizzozeronii CCUG 35545
GTCCGCTATCTTTAACCAATTGGCACGGGCTATTTGCTCTAAAAGTGCTTCTTTGTTAGGGAGGACGGCGTGGGTTTCATGGGCTTTGACTTCTTGCCCCCGATTGTAGTATTTGAGCACAAACTCATAACCCTTTTCAACGGGTTGAATCTGATCAATGACGAGTGTAACATAGAGTTGTTGGGGGTGTTGGAAGGTATGACCTAATATCTCCATTGCTGACTCATCTTGTTGTTTTTGCTCTGCTTGTTTCCTAGAACGCTGGAGCTCTTTGAGCATACGATCGCTTCTGATCTTCCACGCAATGGTTCTTATATCCCTTTTTGCTTGTTCTCTATCTTTGCTGGTCTTGGTAACAGGTTGGAAGTAGAATTGGATATGGGTGATGCGATTGCCCATGCCTTTGGTTTTGAGTTTCTCATAGCAAAGGTTTTTGAAGTGCGGGAGTTTGTTGAGTTCCTTGATGGCGGGTTTGAGAATTTGCACTTCAAGTTCACACATTTTGTAATCAACGGGTATCCCCATCAACTCCCTAAACTTCACCCACTCCATTTTAGGGGGCACACCTGTGCTTTTCCATTGCTTGAGAAGGCGATAAAGTGTCTTAGCATACTTACCGCTGATGTTTTGAAACTCTAGGAGTTCAAAGGAAGTGAAGTTGCCATTTAGATAGTTGAGTAGATAACCAAAGTAAGGCATATTGACTTGGATTTCCATACTCTTGACTTGGGCTTTTTGAGTGTCGTGGTAGTTGATTCTAAACTTCCTAAAGAGCATAATATTTTCATCGGCAAGTGGATGGAGTATCCAAAAGTTAGCTAGTCTGATATTTTTCCAAAGTCTTTTAACAACACTGCTGAGCTCACTTTGGCTGATCTTAACCGCATGCACCATAGCCTTGATTTCGTTAATGTCAAAAACCAAGAGCTCATCTTGTTTCTCTTTGAGCTTGTAGAAGATCGCAAAGAGCA
>CAGP01000142.1 GCA_000263275.1 Helicobacter bizzozeronii CCUG 35545
TAAGAGATTGGGCTTCACGCCATAGACCCCCGGACCTCCCAGACCCACAACAGCCCCCGAATTAGGGCCAATCACACCAATTGCCCAATTGGGGCTGGTCCCACTGATATATCTTTTATAGACATCTTCATTTTTGAGCCAATATTGTATTTGCCAGTCTTGCAAAGTCCCGTTGAGATTCCTAGGGATAGCCACCGATTCATTCCCCGGTCCATTGGCAAAATTAAATTGTGTGTTTAAAACTGCATCTTTAAACTCGGGCGAACTAAAGAGGTAGCTCATATTTAAAAAGACACTCATATAACCCTTGGCAGCCTCAACCGTGTTGAGACCCCAAGAACCACTAGCATCATCCCCATTCACATTTTGGAATCGGCCTTGGATATTGACCGTGATTTGCTCGAGTGCTTGGAGCATCCGAGCGGTCTCGGCATCTGAAGTGGGCGAGGGGGCGATGCTAAATTCCGATTGTGCATTCCCGCCATTTTGGGCAATTTGGGGCACATAACGCAATTTGACCGCACTTTGGGTGAATTGGGGTAGGTCTTCAATGGTGGCGACTTGGACTTTTTGCCCATTGGCTAGTTGCATATAGACCGCAACATTTTTCAAGTTATAGGCGGTCATGTTTTTGACTTGCATGGCATTGTTGGCGACACTAACACTAATGGGCTTGAGTGTGCTAAATCTGACGGGTTTAAACTTGCTTTTATTCCAAATCCAGCCGACATTTTCTGCCGTGAAAACCGGGGAGGCATTGCGCATGAATAGTGCCGAACAGATCACCCCTACCCCACTACAAGGAGCCCTTTCCTCCAATCTTTCATGCGTTTCAATCAAGCCCGTCATCAACCCACCCTCCACAAAGTAGCCATCTTTGGGGTGGGCAAAAATCTCCTCACCCAAAAGGCCTAGCAGACCAAAAAAACCTAAAGACCAATTTTTGCGTGTATTCATGGGAAGACCTCTGGGAACCCATAAGCATTGAGCTTACTAGTGGAATTTTTAAGATAAGGGGAAGCCCTTTGAATCTGGACTAAAAGGGCAGAACCCATCGCCATGGTTTCATTTAAAAAGCTTAAGTGGCGGGTGAGCTCTAAGAGCAATTCAAGCTGGAGACTCTGGGCTCTTTGGTGGTAGTGGGCATAGGCGCGCGCTTGATCGCGCTCATCTTGGGCACTCTGTAATTGTTGGGCTAGCTGGGTGTTAAGCTGGCTTAACTGGGTGCTTAGGCGTGTGCTGGGGAGTTCTTGGCGCAGTTGCTCTAGGCGTTTGGCAAGTGGGGCAAGTTTGGTTTGTAAGTCTTGTTCCTGGGCTATCTGATCGTGTTTGGAATTTGCCTGCCTAGTTTGATAGAGGGTTTGAAACTGCTTAAAATCACCTGCTAGCAACGCCTTTTGCATGCGTTTGAGGTGGGCATGGGAATTTTCTTGTTTTTCTATTTGTTGGAACCTTTGGCAGACCAGCGCGCTTAAATGTGGCGTGCTCAAAGCTACTTGGGTATTTTCTAAAAGTTTTTGGGTTTTGTGGGCTTGGGGGTGGTTGGAATCTGTGATGGTGGCATTGCTAAAATCAAGCCATGGGCATTCTTGTTGCCAGCGCGCCATTTGGGCATGTTCTAATTGGGTGTAGCGTTGGCTTAGGGCTTGTAGCTGGTTTTGGTGGGCTTGCATGCGCTCTAGGTCTGTTTGCAAGGAAGCTAGCATGGGTTCTAGTTGGGGGAGTGCGCTGGCTTGCACAAAGTCTTGGGTCTCTCTTAGAGTCTGCTGGGCTTGTTTGAGGGTGTTGATTTGGTTTTGGGCAAGCTGGAGTAAATGGCTGGTGTGCCCTAATTGTTCTTGCATTTTGGCAATCATCGTGCCCTCATTGGCATTAGAGGTCGCTAGCTTGGCATTGGCTGCCGTGTCTAGGGTGATCATGGCCGCCCCTTGTGCCAATAAGGGCAATAGGAGGAGTAAAAATCTCATGCAAACTGGTTCAAAATCGCGCCTAAATTAACCCCGTTTATCATACTCTTGTCGTATTTGCCCTTGATCTTGAGCGCACCATTGATCAAAACCTCGCTGCTAATGCCATGGATGATGGAGATTTTGGCTTCCAAAAAGGCGTTGAGCTGATCGCAAAATTTGATCAAGCTCCCACACACGCTATTTAAATGATCGTGGTTGTGTTGCTCCCAAAACTTTGCATCGCTGGACACAAAGATAACTTCTTGGGTTTGGGGGTCTTTGTAGCGGTTATCAAATTCGCGTTGCGTGAAATAACGCAAATCTGCCTCTAGGCTGGGGACATGTTGGTAAATCTCCTCCATCGCTTGGGCTTCTAGTTCTTTCAAATAGGAATCCAAGCCAGCCACGCCGTGCTTGATGGGGGAGATGATGTCCCGGGTTAAAATCTCAGGCAAATCATGGAAGAGTCCGCCCAAAAAGTGATTGACCCGCATGGTCTCACAAGCCTTTAAATCAAAACTGAGCAAAAAGGCACAAAGGGCTACACAAAGGGTATGCCCTAGCACGCTGGTAGTGGGCACCCGGGGGGTTTGAGTCCAACGCTTTTGGAAGCGCAACTGCCCCAAAGTGGAGGCCAACCATTCCAAATTAGAATCGCCAAACAAAGGGGCGTGTTGCTTGAAGGTGTGATCTAGGGAATCTTTGATCTTTTGTAAGCCATGGGCTCTGGGATTGGCGCGGTTAAAATAATAGATCATGTCAAATTCCCACACCGAAACATAGTCATGGGCGGCTCTGAGCAACTCGTATTCGCAATCGCAAGGCGGATGGCAAAGATAGTGGTGCATGCCAGAAAAGAGATCATAGCCTTGCACTTCCTCTTGTAACTCTTGTTGGACATAGTCGGCTAGGGCTTGGCGGTGATCTTTTAAGAGTTTGTGGTAAATGGGGGATTTAATGTCGGTGAGCACCACGCGGCTTAGAAACTCATAGCAAAAATAAAGTGATGAGGCGATCGTAGTTGATGGGTTCTTTAGAATGCTTGGCAAGCAAAACCACCACCATGGCTTTATGGGCTTGCTTGTCCAGCTCGCTAAACTCAATGGGGCAGGCTTGATCGTTCCAACGGCAAATGGAAGCCGCCACAAACAAACGCCTTAATAACTTGGCGTTGAGGTGGGGTTTATGGCTACCATCCATCATTTTAAAGGTATTTGGGCACAGATTGGCTAAGGAGGGTTTCTAGTTTCTCATCAGCGGTTGGCTCGCCAATGGCACTAAACTTCCATTCCCCATTGTGTTTGTAAAGCTTGCCCAAAATCATCGCCTCCTTGCCCGCAAAGGTGGCATCTTTGGCGACATTGTAGGTTGCAAAGATCGTATTGACGCGATCGGGCGTGCCCTCATAGAGGCGGATACTGGCAAAGGGGATTTGATCAAAGTTAATATGCGTGTAGGAATTGAGCACGAACACCAATTGTTCCACAGCAGGATCTAGGCTCTCTAGGGCGATGCTGATCACTTCATTATCCAGCCCATCATCTCCGCCCACATCACCGGTGCGATCATCTCCGCTGTGCTGGATACCATTTGCCTTTTGCTTGCCAAAATACACGCAATCCACTAATTTTTGACCCGCAAAGAGTGCCACGCTCAAATCCAAATCCACCGCTTCGGTCTTGGTTTTGGTTTTGCCAAAAAAGCTCTTGCTGGTGCTGGTGATCGCCCCCCAATTAGCCCCCACGCAAAAAGACTTCAAAGAACTCCCATCCTCTTTTTTTAAGGAAACCTTTTGTCCTTTGACTAGACTAATTGCCATCAATCCTCCTAGACATTCACGCCAAATTGCTTACAAAAGCCAGCCAAACCTTCCTTAAAGCCTGTCCCCACAGCGGCAAACTTCCACTCATCGCCATCTTTATACACACGCCCAAAACTAATGGCTGTTTCCACTGAAAAATCTTCCTCTAGGTCATAGCGCACAATTTCCTTGCCATCGCTTTCATCGACCACGCGCACAAAGGCATGCCTGACCATGCCAAAGTTTTGTTTGCGCACATCGGCTTCATGGATGGTAACCACGATGTTAATTTCTTTCACATCGCTAGAAACTTTGGCCAAGTCAATTTTAATGGATTCATCATCGCCCTCGCCCTCACCGGTGCGGTTATCGCCCGTATGCACCACAGAGCCATCTTTGCTGGTCAAATTATTGTAAAACACAAAGTTTTTATCATCATTGACCTTACCGCTTGCATCGGTTAAAAACACAGAGGCGTCTAGGTCAAAATCCACCCCCGTATCGCTGGCATTCACATCCCAGCCCAAACCCACAAGAATATGAGACAAACCGGGTTTTTCCTTGCTCAGTGAAACACGCCCACCTTTAACTAGACTAACTGACATTGTTGTTCCTTATATTGAGATAGGCAACCATTGTAGCATAAAGTCTATTTTTTTTTAGTCTGCAATCCCTTAAAGGCTAGGGTATTTGTTACTAATCCACCACAATAGGCATGATCAAGGTGCGGAATCCCCCCTTTTCGATCATAAAGGGCATGTTTTTTTCATTGAGCAAGAGATCAAAAGTGGGGGTGCTCAACGCATTGAGCGCGTCTAAGAGGTAGCGTGCATGGGCATGCAAGATAAATCCATCTAGGGGCGTGCTGGTTTCCATAGAGGTTTCTGCGAAGTTATGGGGGGTTGCGCTCAAACTGCTCTCACTTTGCATGGATTTGAACTCTACGCGTTCAGGGTAAAAGGCGATTTGGATACTGGGGCTGAGGGTATGGACAATTTGGACCCCATCTTTGAAGTCTTGGGTTTTGAGCTCGACCTTGTGGGTAAATTCTTGGGGGATGATCTGTTGATAATTAGGGTATTTCCCGCTAATGAGGCGTGTATAGAGCAACAAGGACTCGTTTTTGAAAAAAAGCATGGTTGATTTGCGGGGGGAATCAGCTAAGTCGGGTTTTTCATAGAACATGTCAAAATCGCCCTTTGAAAATAACTTCACCACCTCCAAAAGGGCGCGTTTGGGGAGGATAAATTCTAAGGCGGGGTTTTCTTTGGCGGGCATGTGATCGGGGTCAATTTGCACTAAAGAAAGGCGGCGGGTGTCTGTAGCCACTAGTTCTAAGCGTTCTTCAAAGACCAAGAGTGCTCCGCTAAATTCGTATTTGGGTTCATTGACATTGATCACATTGCTTAATTTTTTTGAGCTGATCGCTGAGTGCCGTGTCGCTAAAGTGCAAAGAGGGGAGGTTTTCATGCGTGGGGAAGGGGGGGAAGTGGGCGCGATCAAAGAGGGGGAGCTTGAATTTGGAGCGTTTGAAACTCAAATGCACAAAATCCTCGCCCTCTTTGGTGTGTAAAGTCAATTCCCCGGGTCCTAGTTTGGATACGATGTCTAAAAAAATGCTTGGCATTGAGCGTAGCACTGCCCTCTTCCTCAATGGCACTTGTGATCTGTAAGCTCAAACCCATTTCCAAATCATTGGCTTCTAGGTGCAGAGTTTCCCCTTGGGCTTCAATGAGCACATGGGAGGTGATATTGCTCATGTCTTTTTTGTCGGTGAAGGCAATCAAACTTTTGAGCGCGTCCTCTAAAAGCGTTTTTTCAATGACAATTTTCACAGCGATCCTTTAAGAGATAAGATTAATATTAAACACCAAAGCCGATGTTTTTGGCTTGATCAAAATTCCCCTGCTTTTCTTTTTTGATCTCGACTAAAAAATCCTCTAGGCTAAAGAGGGGATTGGGGTAGGTTGCTACCTTGCATGCCGTGTTTTTCACAATCAAGGCAATTTGCCCCCCGGTTAGGGAGTGGCGCGCTAGGGTGTGGGCTAGACTCTCTAGGGTGTGGGAGGGGGCATAGGGGGCATTGCTGGGGAGGTATTTTTGCCATAATTGCACGCGTTGCTCGAAGGTGGGGGGCTTAAATTCGATCTTGTGGTTAAAGCGGCGTGAAAAGGCGGCATCAAGGGTTTCTAATAAATTCGTGGTGGCGATCAAAACACCCTCAAACTTTTCAATCTGGTGTAAAAAGATATTTTGCATTTGGTTATGCATTTTGTCCGCCCCGCTACTGGCAGTCGTGCGTGTGCTTAAGAATTGATCGGCTTCATCTAAAAATAAAATCGGTGCGCTCTTGCATTGCTTGGCGATCTTGTGGTAATCATCAAAGATTTTACGCACATTCTTTTCTGATTCGCCCACATACATGGATAAAATCTTAGAGCAATCAAAGCCCAAAACCTCTTTTTTAAGACTCTTGGCTAGGGCGAGTGCGCTCATGGTTTTGCCCGTGCCCGGGGGTCCATAAAAGATAATCTTAGCCTCCACATCTTTATGGGACTTGTTCTCTTTAACGCCCCACTCTTTGAGCCGTTTTTGCATTTGGGGGTCAATTTGCTTTAATAAAACCTCTAGGGTTTCCTTGGTCTTTTGGCTCAAAACCACTTCATCTAAATTGGCTTTAGGCTCTAGGGCTTCAAAGATGTCATTATCTTTTAAAATGTGTTTGAGGGTGGGTGTGCCCTTTGTGTGGGGGCTAGGCGATGTGATCGCACTGAGCACCGATTCGTGTAAGAAAAATTGGCGCACCAACCCTTGCTCAAAAGGATCGAGCAACTCCTCAAAATCCATGATCTTTTTCTTGATTAGGGGGCTAGTGGGGGCTAAGAGCATGGCATTTTGGGCACGCGCGCTCCCATCAGCACCTAGCAGGGTGAGCAAAATTTGGTGATGGTTTAAAGGTTCATCCTCCTTGCCATAATCCCTAGCGTATTCATCTTTGAGCAGAGCAAAAAAAGATGATCTGCTCTTTTAGGCTTAAATTGTGTTTTTGGAGAAATTTTTGAACTGATAGGGGGGTTTTGGTGAGTTTGTTGCGCGCATTGATTTTGTGCTCTAAAAGCTGGAGTTGTTCTTGGATTTTGAGGCTAGCAGGGGAATTGGGCTGTTTGTTTTGCATGGCAAGCTTGTAGAGCAATTCTATTTTTAAAAACCAATCATTGAAGTAATCCAAATGATCTTCATAAGGGGTGATGTCTAAAAGCCCTTGTGCGCTATGCCCCTCTTGAGCCAATTTAAAAAAAAGAAGTGCTCAGTGCAATGGAGCTTTCTAGCAACTCTAATAACAACACCTCCGATCGTCTGGATCGCTTCTCTAGCACGATCCATTCTAAATCCAAGAGATTTTTAATGTGTTGCAAATAGGGCAGGGCTTCAATTTGGCGCGCTGCAAAAAGCATGTCTAGTAAGCTTACCACCTCTATATCCCCATGCCCTTTTAAATATTCTTGCGCCATGTATTGCAAGATCAACGCCTCTTGGGTGTGGCACTTGAGCGCGTAAAAAATGCGTGCTTGTCGGACATCTTTAGCTTGGATAAAATCCACAAAATAAGGTAGTGTCATGAAAAAGAGCTATCCTCTTTGCCCCGAGCGTGTAGGATAATGGGCGTGCCCAAAAAGCCAAATTTCTCCCTTAGGGTGTTGGTTAAGTAACGCTTATAGCTAAAGTGCAAGGCTCTAGGGCGATTCATCACCAAAGCAATTTGGGGCGGGCAGGAGTCAAATTGCGTGCTGTAGTAAATGCGCACAATCTTACCATGGTCGCTAGGTAGGGGGTGCTTTTGGGTGGCTTGCGTGATAATTTGGTTGAGCGCGCTGGTGGGGATGCGCTTAGAAAAATGGGCATGCACTTGTAAAATCTGATCCTTGATCTTTTCGATGTGGCGTTGTTTAAGTGCGCTGGCGGTGAGCGTGGGCGCATAGTGCAAGAACTTAAATTTGCGTTTGAAATCTTGCATGATTGCCTCAAAGCGGGCATGGCGGATGTCCCATTTGTTAAACACCACCACCACGCCCAAGCGGTAGGTGTCTACCAACGAGGCGATTTTTTCATCTAATTCCACAAAGGGCGCGCTCACATCTAAAACTAACAAGGCAATTTGGGATTTTTCCAGCACTTTACGGGTGCGATCTAGGGCGAACTTTTCTAGCCCTAAAATCTTACTGCGGTGGCGCAAACCTGCCGTATCCACAAAGCAGATCGCTCTGTCTTGGTGGGTGGTGATCTGATCGACTGGGTCTATTGTGGTGCCCGGGGTGCTTGAAACAACCGCGCGTTCTTGCTTGACTAACGCATTTAAAAGCGCACTCTTGCCGACATTGACCCGCCCGATGATCCCCACTTGGATAGGGGCAGTGATAGGGGGTAAATCCTGCATATCCTCTTGGGGATTTAGCTGAGAGATAGCACTTAGCAAAGCCTCAATCCCACGCCTATGGCTAGCTGAGGTAAAAAACATCTCTTGTGCGCCTAGAGTGGCAAATTCATAACCCAGCAACTCTGCGGCTTGGTTGTCAATTTTATTCACCACCAACCAACACGCCCGTGCCCTTTGGCAAATTTCTAAAAATTGTTTTTTATCCTCCTCTTGGGGCAAAACCTTACCATCAACTACATACAACACCAAATCACACGCCTTGAGGGCTTCTAGGTTTATGGTTCTAATAGCACCCCCAAAGACATAGGAGTCATCAAACCCCCCCGTATCCCATAATTCAACAGCACGCCCTGCTAACTCTAAGGTTTGTTTTTTAATATCCCGTGTTGTGCCTGCAATGGCTGAGGTGATCGCACTCCGGCTTTTGAGTAGGCAATTAAACAAAGAACTTTTACCCACATTGGGTCTGCCTAAAATGGCAACTTTAAGCACAGCAACCCCATATCGTATCTATTTGTTTAAGCATCAAGTTTTGTTAAAATCCCTATAATTTAAGACATGCTAGCTATTATAAGCTTTAAAACTTAAGAAGGGTTTTTGATGGATAGAATGTTTGGTCTCCCGCGCGTTGCCTCCTATGTCCTGCTGTCTCTTATGGCGGGGGTGTTTGCGAGTTGCCAACCAGAGATACCCCCCCCCACCCAAAACCAACAGCAAAGCGCAACCCAAGAGCCCCCCAAACAAGAAGCCCAACAACTCCGCCCCCACCCCATAGTGATCAAAATCCAGCCCAGAGGGCCTAGCAAGGTGGTCTTTTCTCAAGAGGACTACTACCCTTTGAGCGGGCATGATGTGGGTGTGGAAAAGAGCAATGGCAAGCTCTTTTTAGAGATTTATTCTTTCAAATTGCAAAAATTCATGCAAGGCGAGGTCTTCCCCACCAAATTACAAACCCAAATTTTTGCGCTCAACAACGCCTCCACCCAAATCACCAACATAGAAGGGCAAATTGACATCTACAAATACAACCCAAAAAAAGCAAAAGGTGGCTAATATCAACGCCATTTACCAACGCTACACCCTCACCCAGCAAACACCCACACGCTTTGAAATTGCCATCCAAGCCATCCCCCCTTATTTTAATGTGAATAACTGCCGTGTTGTGATCCGCAAGCAACTCATCGATACCTTCACCCATAGTAAAGAAGTGATGATTAATCTAGATTTCAAGCGGGAATTACGCAACAAAGCCGTATTTGACCTATTCTTAGAGTGCCCCAAATAGTGGCGACCCCTGAAAGATTTGAACTTCCGTTTCCACCTTGAAAGAGTGGTATCCTTGGCCACTAGATGAAGGGGTCTTAAAATTTAGGGGATTTTCGTATAAGTGGCGGAACGGACGGGACTTGAACCCGCGACCCCCTGCGTGACAGGCAGGTATTCTAACCAACTGAACTACCGCTCCAATGGTGGTCGCTATAAGACTCGAACTTATGACATCCACCTTGTAAGGGTGGCGCTCTACCAACTGAGCTAAGCGACCGGTGGTGACTCCTAGGGGATTTGAACCCCTGTAACCACCGTGAAAGGGTGGTATCCTAACCACTAGATGAAGGAGCCTTTGGTGACCCGTGCTGGATTCGAACCAGCGGCCCATTCCTTAAAAGGGAATTGCTCTACCTGCTGAGCTAACGGGTCAGGCAAACAAAGAAGTAATACTACACTATTTAAAAACCTTTGTCAAGACCCAAGATATCCAAATTAGGCTCATATACTAAACTTCCCCAGATTGCGATCAAAGTTGGCTCACATTTGGCACGCTTTAGCATGTTGATGGGTGTGCCTACTTTTGTTGCAAAATCGCCAAAACCCTTTTACCCTGTTGGCTCTCAGGATACTGGGTTAATTGGTGCAAAGTGTTTTTTTGACATACTCTCCCATAACTAAAGTTAGGGGATTCTAGCTTTAGTGGAGATCGCGGCTTCAAGCAGGATAGCTCCGTTTGGAGTCTTACATTCCCTATT
>CAGP01000143.1 GCA_000263275.1 Helicobacter bizzozeronii CCUG 35545
CCCAAAACTAAAGGGCATGTTATCTATGCGTTACTCACCCGTGCGCCACTAATCCACCTAGCAAGCTAGGCTTCATCGTTCGACTTGCATGTATTAGGCACGCCGCCAGCGTTCACTCTGAGCCAGGATCAAACTCTCCATAAAGTTAAGTTTAAATCCTAAACTGGCTCAAGATTACTCTGTATAGACAAGTTGTGTCAATAAAAGAGTTCTTAAAGCCAAACAAAAATCAAAATCTTTGGCTACAAGACTCTCTTGCTTAGATGTCAAAGATCGTTGCGCTTGTTTGAAGCTTTTTTAAAACCGCTCGGGCTTTTCAGCCTTTGGATTTTTAAACCGCTTTAACTTTGGCAAAACGCGATTATAGGATTTTAAAGCTTAAGTTGGGCTTAAGGGGGGGGGTGTTGTAGCAATATCAAAAAATCATGGGTATTGGATCAATTTTTCAATTTGGCTAGCGTGCACCCTGTGGGGACTGCCATGCTCTAAAATGACAAGTAGGGGATCGGGTTTTTCAGGGATAAAGTCCAATACTTGGGTGCGTGTATAAAGACCTTTGTTGTTTTGCCGTCTATAGCGATCCTCCCAAAACAGCGTTACAATCTCCCCCTTTAAACGCCCCCACTCTTTTAGGGGAATGGGGGGAATGGGGCGGATATGGCGCACATGCTTTGGGTGGCAATGTTCGCAATCTATCCATGTAATATCGTTGTATCCAGCATGCGATGCGCAAAGATTAAAAGATTCATACCAATCATTCGGGTGTGTGGTGTCTTGCAATTCTCCATAAAGGATTGAGCCATCCACAAACGCCACTTCCACCCATTGCCCATCCAACTTGAACCACTCGACAATGGGGGGGTCTTGATTGACAATGATCGTAGGGGGGTCTATGGGTTTCCAAGACACTACATCTTTAACAATGGCTAAATCACTTATGACCCCACCTTCAACCTCTATGTAGTAATCTAAATCACTTTCAAAAGTCCGCAGCTTAATCCCTGTTTGGGCATACTTAAAATCTATCTCCCGCAACTCCCCTTGCAGCACACTCCCATCTGTCAGTTCCAAGCGCACCCATTGGTTTAAATATGTTTTTAGGTCCTTAAAAGTCATGCTCTTGCCTTTCAAAATTTGCTCCAATATTACATAAAACTAGCTTTTGGCTTGGTGGGTTTTGCAAAACCTTGACTCTCTTGTCATAATGCCCTTCGCATTTTAATTTTTAGGCAAGGAGCCAACATGTTTATCCAAGATTTAAGCATTGAGCAACAACAAGTATTTTGGTATTTGGCAAGAAAAGTCATTGAAGCTGTTGCATGGATTGCAACTAGGCGCACTGGATGTGATCAAAAAAACAATGCGAATATGGCATTAGCGAAAAAGAAGTGCCTTTGAACACTTTAGGCAAACTCTTTACTACCAATCATGCCAAACATGTGGTGTCTAGCACGCCTAAAAAAGACATCTTCCCCCCAGCCATTGCCAACTTTGTCAAAGCCCCTCTGAACCCTAACAAAATAGACATTCTTATGATCAATCAGGGCATGCTGAATGCGTCTAGCCTAGATAAAGCCTATGATCAATGCTTGTTTGAACGCCTTGGTCGCCCCTTTGAGGCACTAAAGGCGGTGTGTCCGCTTATCATCATTGATGAACCCCACCGCTTCAAAAAGGATCAAAAGAGTTTTAAAAACATTAAAAAAATTGAAGCCCCATGGGTGTTTCGCTTTGGGGCGACTTTTGAAGGGAGAGAAGAAAATTTAATCTACCGCCTAAGCGCACTAGAAGCCTTTAATCAAAACTTGGTTAAGGGCGTGCAAGTTTTTACCCATGGGCTAGGGCAACACACCACCCCCGTGCAACTTGTGGGTGCTAATGGCTATGAAGCGCGCTTTAAGCAGGGCGATCAAAACTTTAGCATGGGGGTGGGGGATAGTTTGAGCAAAATCCATGCGGATTTAAACTTAACCTTAGAGAAAATCTCTAAAAAAAGCGTGTTAATCTCTAATGGTTTGGAACTCAAAATCCATAATAGCATCCACCCAGCGCGTTACCACACGAGCTTAAGGGAGCAAATGATCGATCAAGCATTAGAGGAGCACTTTAAATTAGAGCGCAAACTTTTAAGCCGTGTGGATAAAATCAAGCCCTTACTCTTGTTTTTCATCGATGACATTGCGGGCTACCGGGAAGGGGGGGTTTAAAGAGAGTTTTAACGTGCTTGTCAAACACAAACTAGAAAGACTTTTAAGCGATGAGGAAACTAGAGAGGATCGCAATGACTTTTATGTAGGCTATCTCAAAAAATCCCTAGCAGACATTGAGAGCACACATGGAGGGTATTGGGATTTGCAAATTGCGTGCGCATCACCAAAGTGAGGAATTAAGCTACCAAACCCTTACAAAATTTTATGCCCTATAGGGAGTTTTTAATGCAATTTGCCCTAGAAACCCATACCCAAGTAGAGACCTTACCCACAACTCAGCCCTGCAGTTCTTGTAGGCTCACGGGGGGGTTGTGGCTGAATTTGGAGTATTCTAGCAAGCTTAGTAGCACCTTTTCGACCGCTTTGAGCGTGGTAAAATAAGAGATTTTATTTTTGAGCACCTGCATGCGGATGATCTTAGAGTCCTCGCTTATGCGGTCGCTGGTGTTGATTGCCATGTCTATCTGCTGGTTTAGCATAAAGTCCGAGATATTGGGCCGCCCCTCAGAGATTTTAAGCACCTGCACGCTCTCTAGCCCCTCAGCCTGCAGGGCTTTATGCGTGCCCGTAGTGGCGTAAAGTTTAAAGCCCAAGCTGGCAAACGCCCGCATTAAAGGCATCGCCCTTTGTTTATCGCTATCCTTCAAGGACACAAAAACATGCCCGCTGTGCTTAATGGGGTTGTTGCACGCCAGCTGGGATTTATAAAAAGCTTCGGCTAAGGTGTAGCCCACGCCCGCCACCTCGCCCGTGCTTTTCATCTCAGGTCCTAGCACCAAATCCGCCCCATAAAGTTTATTAAAAGGGAACACGCTCTCTTTGACAAAGACATAATGTAAAGGCTTGGCTAAAAATAACCCCCCACCCTTATTCTCTAGTCCCTTGAAGTCCTCTAAGCCCTGCCCCACCATCACCCCAATCGCCATCGCCGCAAGGTCTAGCCCGAGTGCCTTAGAGACAAAGGGGATGGTGCGCGAGCAGCGGGGGTTGATTTCTAACACAAAAAGCTGGTTATTTTTATAGGCAAATTGGATATTGACTAGCCCCAAGACTTGCAAGCCTAGCGCGATTTTTTGAGTCTGTGTATAGACCTCCTCTAGCACCTGTGGGCTAAGGCTTGGGGGGATAAAACAAGTGCTATCGCCCGAATGAATGCCCGCGGGCTCAATGTGCTCGAGCACGCTACACACAAACACGCTTTTTAAATTCGCAAATGGCATCCACATCCAGCTCTAGCGCGTCCTCTAAAAAGCTATCCATCAGCAAGCTAGTTTCAAAGCTGTAATTCTCTATGTAGTCTAAACACTCCTCTTTGGTGCGTAAAATGCGCATTTTTGCCCCCCCTAAAACGAAACTAGGGCGCAAGATTAGGGGCAACTCTAGGTTTTCTAGGCATTCTAGGGCTTGGACTTTAGAAGTGGCACATAAGCCCTTAGGGTAGGCAATGTTGAGATGGTCTAAGAGTTTGTGGCATAAATCCCGCTCTTCGGCGATTTCAATGTTTTTAAAGGCGGTGCCTAGCAAGGGGATATTTAGGGCTTCTAGGTCTTTGGCAATTTTTAGGGGCGTTTGCCCCCCAAAGCCCACCACCACGCCTAATAAATGCTCTCTTTCGCGCGCCACAATCTCTAGCACATGCTCTAAAGTGATAGGCTCAAAGTAGAGAGTGTCGCTGGTGTCGTGATCCGTGCTAATGGTTTCGGGGTTGTTGTTGATAATAATAGGGCTTAAGCCCAGCTTTTTAAGCGCAAGGCTGGCGTGAGTTAGGGCATAGTCAAACTCCATTCCCACCCCGATTTTATTCGCGCTTGAGCCGATTAAAATCACCTTTTGGCGGGTGGATTTGGGGGGTTTTTGGGGCGTAGGAAAGGGGGGTGCATAGGTAGAATACAAGTAGGGTGTTGGGCTTTTAAATTCGTTTGCGCTCAAATCCACTTGATACATTTTAGGGTGCAAGTCTAAAGCCTCTCTAGCTTGGCGCACCTCCAGCTCGTGCGCGCCTAAAAAGCTAGCAATTAAGACATCGCTTAAACCCATGCTTTTAAGTTTAAAAAGGGTGTTTTTGTTGCTAAGCAGGGCTTGTTTGTCCGCCTCTTTGAGCTCTAGCAAGGCTTGCACGATTTCTTTGATCTCGTTTAAAAAGTAGGGGTCAATAAAACTTAGGCTATGCACCTCATCGACACTTAAACTATCGCTAAAGGCGTGCATGGCATAAAGCAGGCGTTTAGGGTTAGGGCGGCGCAACTCTTTTTTAAGAAACTCCAAATCTAGGGGGCTTGTTAAAAAGGCGCGCAGATTTTTTAAGAGATAATCACTCTCTAAGGCTTTCATCAAACTCTCTTTAAAGCTCCCCCCAATGCCCATCACCTCGCCTATGCTTTTCATAGAAGTCCCTAAAGTTGTATCCACTTGGGGGAATTTTTCAAAGTCAAAATGCGGGATTTTGGTGATGATGTAATCGAGCGTGGGCTCAAAGCAGGTCGTGCTCTGCGTGATGTCATTTTGAATTTCCTCTAAGGTGTGCCCTAGAGCTAAAAGTGTGGCGACTTTGGCAATGGGGAAAAGGGTCGCCTTACTAGCTAGGGCGGAGCTACGGCTAACCCGTGGATTCATTTCAATGACCAACAAACGCCGATCTTTAATGGCAAATTGCACATTCGCCCCGCCAGTATCCACGCCCACAGCCCTAAGCACGGCAAAGCTGGCATCGCGCATGCGCTGGTATTCTTTATCTGTCAAAGTCAGCGCGGGGGCAATGGTGATGCTATCGCCTGTGTGGATTCCCATCGGATCGACATTTTCAATACAGCACACGATCACGCAATTATCCTTGCAATCGCGCACCACCTCCATTTCAAACTCTTTACAGCCTAATAAACTCTCTTCAATCAAAATCTCGCTAATGGGCGAGGCTTCTAGGGCGAATTTGGCAAGGTCTCTAAACTCCTCAATATTAAAGGCAACCGCGCTCCCCTCCCCGCCCAAAGTAAAACTAGAACGGATAATGCAAGGAAAACCCACCTCTTTAACCACACCTAGTGCCTCTTCCTCGCTGTAAGCATACCCCCCCTTGGGTAAATCTAGCCCAATGCCTAGCATGCACTCCTTAAACGCGCGTCTATCTTCCGCCTTTAAAATGCTCTCAATCTTAGCCCCCAAAAGTTTGACATTTTTCAGCGCGCCCTCAAAATGCCCCTGCTGGTGCAACTCCACCATGATATTAAGCGCGGTTTCGCCCCCCCATTGTGGGTAAAATCGCCTCTATGCCCTCTTGCTCGACAATTTTAAGCACATTAGCGGTGTTGATAGGCTCAATATAGGTTTTGTAGGCTAGGGCTTTATCCGTGTTGATGGTGATAGGGTTAGAATTAAGTAGCACCACCTCATAGCCCAAATTTTTAAGCGTTTTAAGGGCAATGCTAGAGGAGTAGTCAAACTCGCACGCCTGCCCTATGACAATGGGACCCGATCCAATGAGTAGAATTTTCTTAAAGTTTTGCATAAGGGGGATTATAGCAGAAGTTGGGGGTTGGGGATAGGCTAGCTTAAGGTTAGTTAGAGGATTGCCAACAAAATCTAATCAGATCTGATGTGGAAACCAAGCTGGATACTTACCGAGACTTAGACAACTATCAAACATGCCTTGCACACACATCGTGTTGTTCCTGATTGTAGAGGAGAGATTCCAACTATCTAAAATTTGATCAAAACTCTTGCATCCTCTAAACATCCACACCATTTTTTCTACCTTAGAAACATTCCAAGAATTTAAAGGTTGATTAAAGCTTTCGCAATTTTGGAACATACTCGTCATATTCTTCACATTAGAAACATTCCAGTTTCCTAGAGCCTGATTAAAGCATAGGCAATCAATAAACATACAGCGCATGCTTCTAACATGTGATACATCCCAGTTGGTGATATTATGATTGAAGTGGATCGCACCTGCAAACATGCCTTCCATGTTTGTAACATGTTCCACATCCCATGTTTCTAATCCATCAAAATTTTTCCGTTCAAAATGCCATGGAAAATATTGATTTTCTCTGTCACGCACAGAAAACACATAACTTAAATCCGTGATTTGGCTAATATCAATCTCCCCCAAATGCACGCTTTCAGCAGCGACTAATCTTTTCAGCTCTTCATTAGTTTTTGGAAAATACCTTGTCTGCATGGTTTTCCTTTGTGTTAAAAATTTTGCATAAGCGAGATTATAGCTCGCTTTATTAAGCACGGGGCTTAAATTTTAGGGATAGTTGGCGGCGAGGATTCAACGCTTTTATGTTTTAGGCATGATACCAATGGGGGAGTCTAGTGAGGCTGTTTTTGCCAAAAAACATATCTTGCATATTTGTTGTGCTGGATACATTCCAATTATCTAAGGATTGACTGAAAGACGAGCTATGGAGAAACATGCTGTTCATGGTTCTCACATTAGATACATCCCAGTTATTAAGGGGTTGATTGAAAGACCAACAACTGCTAAACATACCTGCCATGTCTGTTACGCTAGACACATCCCAGCTGTTTAAGGGTTGGTTAAAGTTGTTGCAACCAGAAAACATGCCATGCATATCAACAACATGTGATACATCCCAATTTTTCAGGGATTGATTAAAAGATTTGCAGGACATAAACATTTTTTTCATATTTGTTACCCTAGACACATTCCAATCATTGAGCGGTTGATTAAAATTATCACAACCCAAAAACATACCCTCCATGTTCGTTACTTTGGATACATCCCAATGATTAAGAGGCTGGTTGAAGTTTCTGCAGGAATCAAGCATTTTTTCCATATTTGTTACTTGAGAAACATCCCAAGTTTCTAATCCCTCATAACTTTTTCTGTGAGAATATTGAAACACCTCGCTTAAATTTGTGAGCCTCCCAATATCAATCTCGCCCAAATGGATATTTTCATCTCTCACCAATTCTTGGAGCTCTTCCTTGCTTTTGGGGAAATATTTTCGCTGGTAAGTTTTAGGCGTGGCTTTAGGGCTAGCTGTGGTGCTTAAGGTGGGGTGTTCTTTTAGGCTAGCTAGCACGCTCTCTACATCTAAAACGCTCTTTTCTAGGCTGGCTAGAGAGTCTAAAGCTTCCTTAGCGGTGCTGGCTTGCTCTAGGCTGGCTAGGGGGGTGTTGATCCTAGCTCTAACGCGTTTGAGCAAAACTAAGACTTCTTCTAAGGCTGTGTCGTCCTCTAAGCTGGCATAATGCTCATCTAAGGTTTTGCTTACATGTGTGAGTGCTTCTACTAGCGCGCTAAATTTGGCGTGCAATTCTTGAGCCTCTGTTTTAACTTCCAAGCCCTCTTCTAACACACTCTTAGCTAAACGGCATACCCGCTTGGTGGTTTTGATCTCTTGTTCTAACTTTTCTAACGCCTCTTGCATGAAAACCCCTTTCAAATAAAATTGGAATCGTCATTTTAGCACAAAATTAGGTTTCAAGCTAAATACATCCTTGGAAGGCGTTTGGTGAGCATGGTAATGGCTTCGTAATTGATGATGCCTAAAATCTTAGCAATGTCCCCCGCCCCCATCGCCCCACTTGCAGGATCGCCTAGTAAGATCACCTCATCGCCCTCTTGGGCTGGGATAGCACTGACATCAATAAAACACTGATCCATACACACCCCCCCGATGATAGGCACTTTTTGCCCATGCAAGAGCCCCCAAGCCTTGTTGCCTAAAATCTTAGAGAACCCATCCCCATAACCTAGTGGCAAAACCCCCACACGGGTATTTTGCAAACAATAATAATCCTCCCCATAGCCCACCAAACGCCCGGCTGGTATCTCTTTGAGAGAGATAATATGGGCTTTGAGGGTCAGTACATGGCGTAGAGAAAAGCCTTTTTTCTCTAGGGCATCCTGGGTGTAAATGGAAGGGTGCAGACCATAGAGGGCAAGCCCGGCACGCACAAGATTTAAGCCATAGCTAGGCATACTCAGTGCAGCAGCACTATTTGCCATGTGCTGGTATTTAAAGTTTAGTCCAAGCTTGGCAAGTTGTTCTAAAAACCCGACAAATTGTTCTGCTTGTTGTTGGGCGTAATTTTTATACAGCGCATCGGCGTTGCTATGGTGGGTAAAAATGCCTTCTAGCTCTAACCCCTTGAGTTGGGCTATTTGGGTGATGATCTGTGCGCTTTGCTGGGTGGGGAAAAAACCTAGACGGCTCATACCCGTATCGATCTTGATATGCACCTTGAGTTTTTGTTTTAAAGATAGGGCGATTTGAGAGAAATGCTGGGCTTGCTTGAGTGAAAAAATCGTTTGGGTGATGCGTTGTTTTATGAGGGTTGGTGCCATGTGATCGGGTGTGAAACCCAAGATCAAAATGGGGATGTCCTCAAAGACAGCACGCAGCTCCAAAGCTTCCTCTAAGGTTGCCACGCCCAAATAACACGCCCCTTGCTGGATAAACACCCGGCTAGCCTCCAGTGCCCCCACCCCATAGCCATTGGCTTTCACAACCGCCATGATCCCCATGCCAGCCCCAACGACTTTGGCGATCACTTGAAAATTATGCGCTAGAGCCTTTGTGTCAATTTCGATGTAACTAGCGCGCGGGGGTAGGTTGGCAAGCATGGGGGTTGTTGGGGCAAGTGTTAAAATAGGCATGCGTTTCAGCCACCACCACTTTATAAAGCAAGAGTAGGGCGATGAGGTTGGGGATTGCCATGAGCGCATTGGCGATGTCTGAGAAGTTCCACACAAATTCCAGCTTGGTTACCGATCCTACAAAGATAGTGATGAGGTAGAGGATGCGGTAGGAGAAAATATAGCGCTCCCCAAAGGTGAATTCAATGCTGCGCTCCCCATAATAAGCCCAGCCCACAATGGTCGAATAGGCAAAAAAGATGGTGGAGGCAAAGACGATCCAGCCAGCATGGGGGTAAAAGTAGCGCACGCTCTCATAGGTTAGCAAGCTGGCATCGTGAAACTCTTTATACACGGGGGACATCAAAACCAAAAGAGCCGTAGAGGTGCAAACCAGCATGGTGATGATCAAGGGTTGTAACATGGTGATCAAGGCTTGTTTGACCGGGTGCGCGCTCTTAGAGGCAGCCGCTACAATGGCAGCACTCCCCATGCCCGCCTCATTGGAAAAAAGCCCTTTAGAAACCCCAATTTGAATCATGGCTAGCAAGCTTACCCCCCCAGCTGTGCCCCCTAAGATTTGTTTGGGGTGCAAGGCATCAGCAAAAATCAACTTGAAAGCCTGCAAGGCATCTAGGGGGTGGGTCATCACAATATAAAGCGTGGTGAGCACATACAAGAGCACCATAAAGGGGGCAAAATAGTCGCTAAATTTGCTGATGGACTTGATCCCCCCCATTAAAATAAAGCCTGTAATGGCTGTGATCACAACCCCAGAGAACCAAGCAGGCATAGAGGCATGGTGTAGGAGAATCGACGAGACGGCGTTAGCTTGGGTCATGCTCCCAATCCCAAAGGAGGCTAGCAAAGTAAAGAGGGCAAAGACAAAGGCGAGTTTGGGCATGTTAAGACCATTTTTGATGTAATACATCGGACCGCCCTTGTGCCCGAATTTGCCCACCTCTCTATATTTTAAGGACAGCACGCCCTCAGCGTATTTGGTCGCCATGCCCACTAAACCCGTGATCCACATCCAAAAGATACTCCCGGGCCCTCCTGAGATAATGGCAACAGACACGCCAATAATGCTCCCAATCCCCACAGTCGCCCCAATGGAGAGCATGAGACTTGAAAACTGCGAAATATCGCCCTTAGAGTGCTTATCACGGGTGCAAAGCACCTTAAACGCATGGGGGATTTTAGAAAATTGCAGACCCTTTAGGACAAAAGTATAAAACAAGCCCGTACCCACCAACAAGATTAACAAGGGGGGACCCCAAACCCACGCCTTGAAAATCTCTAACCACGCATTAAGAGATGCCATGGATAATCCTTAGTGGTGTAAAAACTAGTCTCTAAAGAAAGCCGAGAAAAGCATGATGTCTTGACTTTTCTCATTACAGCCCTTTAAAGTCAAATCAGCGATGATCTGCCCGATAGCGGGTGCTAGGGTTACCCCCAGCCAGCCTAGCCCGGTGGCATGAATTTAAGTTTTTGTATTGTTTGTCATAGCCCAGATAGGGAATGTCATTGGGGGTTAGGGGTCTAAACCCGCACCACTCTTTGGGTTCTAGCATTTCAAAGGGCTTGGTGAAAGTGGTGAAATTCTTTTTGATGTTGGCAATTTGGGAGGGCGTAACGCTGGTATCACCTGTGTTGAGCTCTAATTTAGAGGTGATCCGCACATCGTGCCGTCTGGGGGTCATGGCTAAGAAAATATCGGCAAACAAAGAAGAGGTCTTAGGCTTTAGACGCTCCTCCATTCTAAAAGTGATACTATAACCCTTAGCACCCATCATCAAAAAGTTATTTTTTGGTCTTTTTTAGCAGATAGGGGCTTGCACCGGTGGCTAAGATGATTGTATCGGCTTGGTATTTATTGCAGTTTGTCAAAACACTGCTAATCTTAGAGTCTTCAAACTCAAAATCCAACACCTCTTCGTTGTAATAGAAAGTAACGCCCTCATTTTTCAAATAAGCTTGCAAGCTCTCCATCACCTCTCTAGCATCGACATGGGCGTTCTCGCTCAACAACACGCTCCCTGCAATGCTATCCTCTTTGGCAACAGGCATGTATTCTAGGGTTTCTTGGGCGTTAAAAACTTGGTAAGTCTTGGGATCGTAGTGTTCTTGGCACAATTTGACCTTTTTTTTTGAAATTGTGCTTGAAGGTGTAGATCATCAACAAACCATCTTCTTTGAGCCAAAAATCCATGCCCTTAGAAAGCATTTCATGGTAAATATCTAGGCTCATCCAACCATAGTGCTCAAATAATGCCATCGTGCGTTTGGCGGCTTTGGCATTGGCACTTCTAACAAATTTCCACAGCCATTTGTAAAGCTGGGGTTTTAATCCCCAGTGAATATCTAGGGGGGCTTGCCCTTTTAGCATGAGATTTAAGGTGTCTGAGACCACGCCGGGGCTAGATAGGGGGGCGTTTTTTAAAGGCTGAGATGAGCCCGGCATTGCCAAAGGAAGTCCCATTGCTCCCATCGCCCTGCTCGATCACGCTCACTTGACGACCTAGTTTATGCAAGGCATAAGCACAACTCAAACCCACAATGCCACCACCAATCACCACGACATCTTTTTTGCATGCGCTCTCCCTATTTTTGTGCGATAGCCTCAATCTCCACCAAACCATCTTTGGGGAGTTTGGCGACTTGATAGGTTGCCCGAGCCGGGTAGGGCTCTTTAAAATAGCTCCCGTAAATCTCATTCACCACGCCAAAATGATCCAAATCTTTAAGCAAAATGGTGCTTTTCACAATGGCATGCATGCCTAAACCCACCTCTTGCAAAATGGCTTTGATTATTTTCCATCGCTTGCTTGGTTTGGGCTTGGATGTCCTCTCCTGCAAATTCTCCATTTTGGGGGTTAATGCCTAATTGTCCGGATACAAAAACCAAATGGTGGCTCTCAATAGCTTGAGAGTAGGGACCAATTGCCTTAGGGGCGTGCTCTGAATGGATTGCTTTCATATTTGCTCCTTAAAAATAAAAAGTCCCATTATAGCATTAAATAAATAACGGCTATTTGATCTCAACATGGACGGGTTTGCCAATGTGTTCGGTGATCGGGGCGATTTGCGCATCGGCTTGTTCGCGATTGGCATAAGGACCAATCAAATAGCGTTTTTGCCCGTTGATCTCTTGGACTTGGTGGGGGTATTGCTTGATCTGCTCTAAGAAATGCGGATTGGGGGTTTTGCTAAACACACCCACTTGCAAATAAAATCCCTTAGGAATGGAGGGCGCACTCAAGGCTTTAGGGGCGGGGTTTTGGGGGGTAGGCGTTGGGACTTTAGCCACGCTTTTAGGAGGCTCTTGGGGTTTGGGTTTTGGCTTGGGGTGTTCTTGGGGAACTTGTTTGCTCGGCGGGGTGGCGTGTGCTACTTGGGTTTTAAGGGGCTCTGTGGCTTTTTGGGGCTTTTTCTCGGGGTGTTTTTGTGCGCTTTTTTCGGGTTGCTTTTTCACCTCATGGGGGGTCTTTTTTTCAGCATGCTTGTTTTCAGCGTGTTTCTGGGGTTTGGGGGTGTGCTTTTCGGTGTGTTTTGGGGCATGGTTTTGGGTATGCTTTTGAATGTGTTTCTCTTGGGTATGCTTTTCTTGGGGGGGTAGGGGCTTGGGTTGTTCAGCCTGCGCTGGCTTTTGCTCTAGGGGCTGGGGGTGCAACTCGCTTTTAAGGGGGGGTTGTTCTGGTTTTTTATCTAAGGGGCTGGTGGGCAGGGCTAAAAGTTTGGTGTTGTCCTCCGTGTTTTCGGGTTTGGCCTGTCTGGCTTGGATGTCTTGCACGATCTTATCAAATTTATCTTCTTGCTTTTTAGCTGGGGATTCTAAGGTCAGGTTTTCAAAGTTACTATCATGGATATTGCCCACTTTTTGCAAGCTCTGATCGGCTGGTGGGGTGGTTGCACTCTTGGCTGGCTCCCTAGAGGTCTTCCAAAACACGACCAACACCACCGCAAGCACGATAAGAGAGATGGCAGCAATCAACAAGACTTTTTTAATCCCAGAACCCCTAGATTCCTCAGCCAAAGCCTCGCTCAGTTTTTTTATTCAATTCTTGATTGAGTTCGGAGTTATTGTCCATGTCTTTCCTTTAAGATGATCTGAAACCTACAAATGTTTCGCCCAGCTTGCGCCGCGTTCTTTGGCAAAGATGGCATAGGGCAAGATGAGGATATTAAAAAAAGGAGGGAGATCGCTATTAGGGAAAACCCGCCACTCATTAGGCAGGTTCTGTGCTAACCTCATTGAAAGGGTCTTAGCCAAACGATACCCTTCACCTAGCTCGGTGTGCCCTTTGTGGATATACAAATGCAAATGCCCCGGGGTCTTGCTCTCATAAGCAGTGAAGTTGATAAAACCCTCCTCTCTTAGCAAGAGTTGGGCTTTGTGGTAAAAGCGATCGGGGGTGCGTCCGTTGTAATCAAAGACAATATTTTCGACCTTGTTATCCGCCAAAATCAAGCCATGCGCGATGGTGATCTCTTTTTTCCAATGTTTTTGAATCAGCGTGGAGCTCAAGGAGGCATCAATGCGTTCAAATTTGTCGTAGTAGCAACGCCCCAAATGCGTCACTCTCTGCCCCAAACCGGGTTTGAGTTCAAAATAATGGCTTGTTTGCATTTTAATGAGTTTTAAATCCATCTCAGTCATTGTTGTCCTTTAAAAGATGGGGGAGTCATAACTGGGGTAGGGGCGCACAAACGCGGCAATCTCGGCTTTAATACGCTCTTGTTTGTCGGTGTTATGGATGTCCTCGAGCACATCAGCAATCTTATTAGCGATAAACACAAATGCCTCATCTCCCATGCCCCTACTGGTTAGAGCTGCTGAACCTAGCCTTAGTCCGCTGGTTACAAAGGGGCTTCTAGTTTCACCCGGGATTGTGTTTTTATTGGTGGCAATGCCCGCACGCCCTAGGGCTTGTTCGGCATCTTTGCCCGTAAAGTCGTTAAAACGCATCAAGATCAAGTGGTTATCACTCCCCCCGCTCACTAAATCAAATCCGCGTTTGCAGAGTTCTTGCACCAAGACTTGGATATTTTGCTTGACCTGCTTGGCGTAAGTTTTCCAAGTGGGTTTGAGATTTTCTAAAAACCCCACCGCTTTAGCCCCAATCACATGCATCAAGGGTCCGCCCTGTGTGCCCGGAAAAATGGCGCGATCAATTTTGGTGGCGATCTGCTCATCTTGGCTTAAAATCAGCCCGCCTCTAGGACCCCTTAGGGTTTTGTGTGTGGTGCTGCTCACCACATGGCAGTGGGGGAAGGGGTGGGGGTGCTCGCCAGCCACGACTAACCCGGCAATGTGGGCGATGTCGCCTAGCAAAAACGCGCCCACCTCATCAGCAATTTCGCGGAAACTCTTAAAATCAATTTTACGGGGGTAGGCTGAATACCCACAAACAATCATTTGGGGGCGCACCAACTTAGCGATGTGGCGCACTTGGTCGTAATCAATCCAGCCTTGATTATTGACTCCGTAATGAAAGCCATGAAAATGTTTGCCCGTCAAGCTCACCGGGGAAGCATGGGTTAAATGCCCCCCACAACTTAGATCCATGCTTAAAATCTTGTCATAGGGCTTGAGTAAGGCATGGTAGATCGCCATATTGGCTTGGCTCCCTGAGTGGGGCTGGACATTGGCAAAGGCGCAATTAAACAGCTCTTTAGCCCGATCAATGGCTAATTGTTCGATTTTATCCACCACTTCACAGCCCCCATAGTAGCGCTTAAAGGGGTAGCCCTCCGCATATTTATTGGTCAAAACACTCCCCATCACCTCCATCACGCTCTCAAAGGTGTAATTCTCACTGGCAATCATCTCCAAATGATCATTTTGGCGTTTTAATTCCTCTTGCAGATAGCCAAAAATCTCCGGGTCGCTTTTTTGCACATAAAAAGATTTACTCATGGGGTCTCTCCTTGGGGGGTAGGGGTTTCATTGCCGGGAATAAGATCACATCTTTAATGCTCTTGGCATTGGTGAGCAACATCACCAACCGATCAATGCCAATCCCCTCCCCAGCTGTAGGGGGCATGCCATGTCCTAATGCCCAAACATAATCCTCATCCATGAATTGCGCCTCCTCATCGCCTTGCTCTTTGGCTCTGGCTTGTTCCTCAAAACGCCCATACTGATCGATTGGGTCGTTGAGCTCGCTAAAGCCATTGGCGATCTCCTTGCCCGCAATAAAAAAGCTCAAAGCGATCGGCAATACTGGGATCGCGATCATTACGCCGTGCAAGGGGGCTAATCTCTATGGGGTATTGCGTGATGAAGGTCGGGTTAATGAGTTTGGGCTCAACAAGCAAGTCAAAAGCCTCTGCTAAAAGTTGCCCGTAATTCAAGGATGCCTCCAAAGCCACGCCTTGTTGGGTTAAAAAATCTCTTAACTGCTTAGGGTCCTCTAAAACCCCCAAAGCCACGCCCCCAATTTCTAAGAGTGCTTGGCGGAAACTCATCACGCTAAAGGCGTTAAAATCAATCACCATATCTTGGTAGGGGATTTGGGTGGGCAGTTGGAGGGCTTTTAAGAGTTCATGGAATAATTCTTGGGTCAGCGCGATCAAATCCTCATAGGTCTTATACGCCCAATAAAATTCTAGCATCGTGAATTCAGGGTTGTGGGAGTGATCCATGCCCTCATTTCTAAAATTGCGGTTGATTTCAAACACCGCCTCAAACCCGCCCACCACCAAGCGTTTTAAATACAACTCCGGGGCGATACGCAAGTAGCGTTCCACTTCTAGGGCATTGTGGTAGGTGATAAAGGGGCGTGCATTAGCCCCCCCAGCGATGGGGTGCATCATCGGAGTTTCCACCTCCAAAAAGCCTTTTTGTTCAAAAAAGTAGCGAATCATAGCCACAATTTGGCTACGGGTTTTAAAAACCTCCTTGACCTCCGGGTTGGCGATCAAATCCACATAGCGTTGGCGGTAACGCAGTTCTATATCGCTCAAGCCATGGAACTTCTCGGGCAAGGGCACAATGGCTTTGGTGAGGATTTTATAAGTGCTGGCATGCAGGCTCAACTCGCCCGTCTTGGTAACAAAGGGGTAGCCCACGACATTGAGAATATCCCCCACTTCCACGCATTTTTTAAAGGTTTCAAAGCCCTCTTGACCCACATCGTTTTGGGACAAATAGACTTGCACTAAGGCACTTTGATCTTCAATCTTCATAAAGCACGCCTTACCCATCAAACGGATAAAACGCACCCGCCCCACGAGGGCATGCACGCTACTAGGGTCTTTGGGATTCTCTTGGGTGTGTAAATCTTTAAAGTGTTCTAAAAAAGTAGCGTTCTCTAGGGTGCGCTTAACCTGGTTGTCATAAGGGTTTAAAGCCATTTGGCGCAAATGTTCGCCCTTTTGGATACGCTGTTGGATATAGGGATTATCAAACATGGATCAAACTTTACAAGGTGATTTTTTCTTTGGGGAGGGGTTGGGGGCTCTTGGGGTTTTGCCGGTTTTTCTGCGGGCTTGTCTGCGTGGTTTTTGGGCTGGATCATCTTGCTAATCTCACGCACTTCTTGTAATTGCATGATATGCGAGGCGATCTCTTGCATGTAAGGGTAAATTTGACTATGGGTGCGCAAATAATTATCCACATCTTTCATCACCGATAGCTTAGAAATACCATAGGTCAAAAAGGCAAAGACTAAAAACATCTTGGTGCATGAAAAAATAAAGCCCAAAACCCGATCGATGATGCCCAAACCGCTCAGATTCACCAGCTTACTGACAAAAACCCCTAAGATCAAAAACGCAATCCACACGCTGGCTAGCACAATCACAAAGCCCACCAAAGTAGCGATGGAGTCATTGGGCATGTGGTAGAGGTGCTTAGAAAACCATGCCCCAGCAACCCCAGCAAATCGAGAGGCCAAATACACGCCCGCCACAATGCCTAGCAAGCCAGCCACTTCGTCAATCAAGCCCTTGTAAAAACCCCGAATCCCAATGAGTAAGATCAAAACAGCGAGCGTAACATCAAAATAGTAAGCCATTAATGCCCATTCCCTAATACCACAAGTGCTATTCTTTTTAAGACTTTAAGGCGTATTCTACAATTATAATCTTAAAATTATAAACAAAACTTTTCAATTAGGTGGTGCTTTGTCTGTGCGATCGTTATGGAGGGGTTATGGCTTTGTGTGCGTGTGTGTGCTGTTGTTTTTATTGCCCATCTATGGTTCTGTATTGCTAGCCTATCACCCCATGCCCTTAGTGATCTTTGGGAGTTTTAGCGCACCTTTGAGCGTGTGGGCATATTTGAGCGTGCCGGCTAAAAGGCGTTTTTTCTTTGGATTTTGGGTGGGTTTGGGCTTGTTTTATTGGTGTGCGTTGAGTTTCCGCTACAATGACAATGTTTTTTTACTGCCCCTAATTATGGTTTTAATCGCGCTGTGCTATGCGGTGGTGTTTTATGGACTGCTCTATTTTAATTCCCTTTTATACCGCATAGCCACCCTTTGGCTCTCTAGCTACATCCACCCCTTTGGGTTTGACTGGTTTGTCCCCGATGCCTTTTTTGCCTACTCGGGTTTTAAAGCAGATCGGCTCAGTTTCTTAGGCGTGATCACAGCAATTGCCCTTTTTATGCAACGCTACAAGAATTTTATTTTCTTTAAGCCCCTATATGCCCCCTCTAAAATCTTGGCTGTGGTGTTGCTGGTGCTGTGTATCAACTGGAAACAATCTGCTAGCACGCTTGATCCCAACGCCCTAGAAGTGGTGCAAACCAACACCAACCAAAAAACAAAATGGCAACCTGAGTTTTTAGATGCCACGATTGCCTTTAACCTCACCACCATCCAGCAAGCCATCCAAGAGAAAAAACAAGTGGTGATCCTACCAGAAACCGCCTTCCCCATTGCGCTCAATAAAAGCAACTTAATCCCCACACTTTTGAGCTTAAGCCAGCAAATCACCATCATCGCCGGCGCGCTTTATGAGGAGAACGACACGATCTACAACTCCACTTATGTTTTTGATCGCGGGGATTACCACTACGCCCATAAGGTCATTTTAGCCCCCTTTGGGGAACGCATGCCCTTGCCTAGCTTTTTGGCTGACTACTTGGATCGTTTCTTTTTTGGGGCAGATGTTTTCAAACTAGGCAACGCGCCCCACTTTAGCGATATAAAAACCCAGCATTTGGATTTTAGACCCTTAGTGTGCTATGAAGGCACTTCTAGGCAAGCCTATGAGAATAGCCCGCCCAATTTGGTGCTCATCAGCAACAACGCATGGTTTGTGCCCAGCATTGAGCCCTTTTTGCAACGCATGCTCTTAAAATACTATGCTAGACGCTTTGATAAAACCATCATCCACAGCGTCAATTTTTCCCCCTCCTATATTCTAACCCCCGCTTTGCTAGGCGATCGACTCTACTAAGGACAACCATGCTAGAAGCCACCCATATCGCCCATCGCTTTGACACTTGGCTCTATCAAGATGTGCATTTGCATGTGCGCCCCCAAGAATCCATCGCCCTATTAGGGGTGAGTGGGAGTGGCAAAAGCACCCTTTTAAACCACCTATCCACCATGCTACAACCCCTGCAAGGCCAAGTTGGCTTGCTAGAACACCCTAATATTTACGCCCTGCCCTTAAAAACCCTCTTGGATCTCAGGCGTTATGCTATTGGGATCATCTTCCAAGCCCACTATCTTTTTAAGGGTTTTAACGCGCTTGAAAATCTCCAAGTCGCCTCTATTTTGAGCAAACAGCCCATTTCTCCAGAACTTTTAGAAACTCTGGGCATCGCCCACACCCTAAACCAGCATGTTGGTGAGCTCAGTGGTGGGCAACAACAACGCTTATCCATCGCGCGAATCCTCACCAAAAAACCCAAAATCATTTTTGCAGACGAACCTACGGGCAATTTAGACAGCACCACCGCCCTAGCCGTGATGCAAGCCATGCATGCTTATATCCACGACAACAAGGGAATCTTAGTGCTCGCCACCCACGATCAAAAAATCGCCCGGGATTGTAGCCGCACCTATCTTTTAGAAAACCAACAACTCCGCCAGATTTAAAATTCTATTATATATACAAAAAAATCTCTAGTAGATCACAAAGGCATATCACATGAATTTACCGCAAGTATTGGTTTTGGGAGCAGGCTATGCGTCCTTAGCCTTTTTAAAAGCATTGGGGGCATCTGTGCGCCAAAAATGCCAAATCACTTTGATCGCAAAAAGCCCGTTGCATTATTTTAGCGTTCTCTTGCACGAAGTGGTCATGGGGGCATCAAAACACGCCCTAGAACTCTCTAAAATCTTACCCCATGGCGTGCAATTCATAGAGGATCAGGTGCTAGAAATCCAAGCAAAGAGCGTGCGGGGACAAAAGGGCGTATATGCCTATGATAAGCTCATTGTGGGGCTGGGCTTTGCTAGCGAGAGTTTTGGGGTGCAGGGGGTTAGAGAACACACAAGGGCACTTGTTAGCTACCAAGAGGCACAAAATACCCACCAAGAGTTATTGCAAGCCATCCAAGCTTGTAAGGGGCATTTTAGCGTGGTGGTGTGTGGGGGTGGGTTTAGCGGAATCGAACTCATAGGTGCACTAAGCGATCATCTCCCTAAGTTTTTCAAACAATACGGGCTTGATCCCAGCCAAGCCAGGATCACATGTATAGAGGCTATGCCCCAAATTTTACCCATGTTTTCTGATAAGCTGGTGCAAAAGGGCGTGGCTTATTTGCGGAGTCTAGGGGTGCATTTAGAGGTGGGGGCTAAGATTTTAGAGTGTCGTGCTGATAGGGTGGTGGTTGAAAAAGAACACACAAAGCAAGAGATCATGGCAGATTTTATTTTTTGGACTTGTGGGGTTAGGGGGAATCAAGTGATAGAAAATTCCCCTTTTTTTGATGAGTGCACGCTCCAGAGTGGAGGTCAATGCCTTTTTAGAACCCATCGACATGCCACAACAAGGCATATTTATACTGGGGGATTGTGCCGCCTTTAAAAACCCATTGGGTAAATTCTATCCAGCAAGTGCCCAGCTAGCTAGCCAAATGGGGGCTTACTTGGGTAGCCAATTTGGGTTGATCCTAGAGGGTAAAACCCCCAATGCGCCCTTTATTTTTCAAGAAAAGGGCTTGATCTGCTCTTTGGGCGCGTGCTATGCGATTGGGCGTGTGGGCCGTTTTCATCTTGCTGGCCGCATTGCTGCGTGGCTGAAAAAATACACGGAATGGAAATGGGAGCGATCTTTAAAAGCGGATTGGTTTTAAAATTCCATCTTTTGCAACGCCAAACAGAGCGCGTTGTCAGATTTAAATGCTTGGAGCTTGTCCTTAGAGTTGAGATACACGCATGGGGCGTTGTTTATGGAGATTAAACGCAAGGAGTTTAAATACTTTTGTAAGGGTTTGGGGTCGTAGGTGTGTTGTTGGAAGATTTGTAGGCAAGTTGCTTTAGCTTCCTTGTTTAAATACTGGGGTTGCAAACAGGCGGTGGGATTGGCGCGTAGGCGATTGGCAGAGACTTTTTCGGGGTGTAATAGCGTGTCTATATAAAGGTCTTTGTTGGTGAAAAACGCCTCAATGCGGTTTTTGTAGTGCAAATCCCATAGCGGGGCCTCTTTGGGAGTCCACCATTTGGCTAAATCCCCATAAAATAAATACCCCCGCTTTTCATCCCATGCGGGAGCACCCCATTTTACATAGATAAGATCTTCAAAAGAAAAATTAAACTTATACCTATTTACAAGGAAAGTGCCTGATTTGGCGCTTCTAAAATCTTCAAGCCATGGGCCCTTTGGGGTGTTTTTAGGGCGTGCGCAAAATTTGTTTTTTTGTGCATGGGTAGGTGTTGTGTGGGGCGGATTGTTTGAGATTGTGTAAATACGCGCTAGGGTCTAAGCCAAGTTTAACGGCTTTGATCAAGGGGGTGTAGAAGAAATCAAGCAGGTGGAGGTAATTGTAGGCTAACATGGGGGCGGAAACGGATCCAGAATAGTATGTATCCGTGTCAAAATCTGTAAAGTTCAAAGAGCCGCTCAAAAGAGCTAAAAGATGGAGGCGTTCGTAATCAAGCACATGTTGCCACTTAGGGTCTTGCAAAGAGGCTAGGGGCGTGGCTTGCAAAATGGCTTGCAGGCTGGCGTTAAAGGGTTTGAGGTCGTGGGGGGCTTTATTCAACATATGGATCAAGGCATCTTGGGCGTTTTGAAAGGCTTTAGCCACATGAGAGGGGACAACCATACCCATTTGGGGCGGGTTTGCCTGTAAGGTTTGACAAAGGGGGTCTTTGGAGGGGAAATTTTGGAGCGTGTTTTGGGGGGTGAGATAGAGGCAGGGCTCATCGCCAAAGGTGATGAGGCGAATGCGTCGGAAGTAATTGTAAAAATCCATGCCGGGATTCTTCAATAAAGCTTGGCATGCCCGGGTGTCTGTTTTAGAGTCCTTAAGACATGCATAGAAACCCACGCGATCCAAAGGGGCGGGGGGTTGAGAGGGACTAAGCGTACGCACACCTTTTAGCCATATATCAAAGCGGTAAGCATAATAATCTTTCAAAAGCTGCATGTCATAAAGGCTCACGCCTAAAGTTGTTTGGAGCTGTTTGTAGTAGGCTCTTTCTTCTTCATAGGCAATATCATAATCGCCATTATTAAATAAGAAATTATCTAAACCCGCCTTAATGGTGTTGATGCGGGCGATCGTAGGCGAGGAGTCCTTGGCTAACATGTTTTCTAGCTCTTTGTATTTGGCATTCGAATCCTTGGAGGTAAAGTTGAGATTATCAACGAGGGTGCCTTGGTAAGAGGAAAAGAGCGACCAAGTCAATTGGTTTAAGAAAGTTTCTAGGGACAAGCCCTGTTTAGAGAGATTGAGTAGCAGGGTGTAGTAAAACTTGAAATTGTGTTGCAGGGTGTTGAAGAGTTTTTGGGCTTCAAGGGGCTTTATGGGTGGGGTGCCTTCGTAGAGGGCTTGATCGCAGCCCACTTCAGGAATCTTAGCCCGCACCATTGCAAAGGAGTGCAAAGCCTCAAAGCCCCGAATTTGCGGGTAAAGCGGGAGATGTTTTAGGCGTTGCATGAAGGGCACATGGTCGATCATTTGGATCGCTAGATTCATCCATGTTTGATAACGCCGTGCTATGACTTGTGGGGTCATAAACGATCGATCCATTTTGCTTGGATCACACTTAGCTTTAAGAGCCACTTGTAAAGCGCTGTTGTGAGAATCCACGAGCGAATCATAGAGGCGTTGAGCTGCCTTGAGAAAGGGGGCGTTTTGGGATTTTGGCGACTCTGTGGCTTGTAAATTTAGCACTATGAGGGCTAAGAGTAAAAAGCGAATCATTTAAAATCCTTTGTTAGATTGGTTTGCAACGCGTGGCATAGGGGGTTGGTGGTTTCAAATAACTGGAGTTTGTCGCTGGCGTTGAGATACACGCAAGGGCTCTCATCAATAGAAATCAAACGCACAAGGTGTAATTGCTCTTGAATGTCCTTAGCGTTGTAGGTTTGGGTTTTAAAGAGTTGTAGGCAGGTTTGCTTAGATTTGGGGCTTAAGTATTTGGGATTTAAGCACATCGTGGGGTGGTTTTTTAAG
>CAGP01000144.1 GCA_000263275.1 Helicobacter bizzozeronii CCUG 35545
CCATGCCCAAGATAATTTTGAGAGCACCACAACCTACGCACACCGCTGTTCTGCTTACGGGGTTGAAATCCCCTTTGTGATCTATGTTACGGACATTTTTAAACAAAAACACCCCGACAAAGTCAAGGCTATTGCTGGGGCGGTCAATAAACCTTTCATGAGCGATGATCTGATTCACTCGCTTTTGCCTTTGGTGGGGATTCACACGAAGGACAATTTAGAATCTAAAAACCTCTTTAGCCCGCAATTTGACACTAAGAGGAAAAGAATTTATTGTGGGGATCGGCTCTATGGGGGGAAACCTTAAGAGGGGAGGAGGTTTTAAGCCTCCTTCTTCCAAGCTCCTACAAATACACCATCCTAGCATAGGGTTTAGGAATATCGATCTCTTGCCCCAAACTTAACGCAGCGTTAAAGCACCAAAAGGGGTTTTTGAGCAAAGCGCGGGCTAGATAGATCGCATCCACTGCGTGGCTGCCCACCAATCTTTGCGCCATTTTGGGTTCTTCAAGCAACCCGCCCCCAATGGTGGGCTTGCCCAAAGCCTCTTTTAAAAACAAAGCATAGGGGATTTGATAGCCCGGATAAGTCTTAATAGGGGCTTCCACCACGCCCCCAGAGCTCACATCCAAAGCGTCATAAATGGGAGCTAGAGGCTCTAAGAGTTGTGCCAAAGTTTGGGGGGTGTTGCCCTGTGTGTGGTAGTCAGTGGCGGACACGCGCACTAAAATGGGTAAATCTATAGCTTCTCTTAGGGCTTGCAAGATTTCTTGCAAGAGCAACGCCCGATTTTTGCCATAGGCATCGCTTCTTTGGTTAGTAAGAGGGGATAAAAAGCTGCTGAGTAAATACCCATGTGCAGCATGGATTTCTAGCGCATCAAAGCCCGCTTGTTTTGCCCTAAGCCCGGCTTGTTTAAACTCTAAAATGACTTGTTTGATGTCGTCTGTATCCATCTCTTTAGGCATGGCGTATTGCTCATTAAAGCGCAAAGCGCAGGGGGCTAAAAGTCGGGTGTCTTTAAGTTGCCCCTTTCTGCCAGCATGCCCGATTTGTAACGCCACCTTAGAGCCGTATTTGTGGCATTCTGCTACAATTTTAGCCAAGCCCTCTACATGCCCCTCCTCATAAATGCCTAGATCGCCCGGATCGATTCGCCCCCCAGCACTCACTGCGGCCACTTCAAAGATGATCAAGCCCACCTGCCCGATCGCACGGGCTGTGTAGTGGTGGGCGTGCCATTCGTTGGTGTAGCCATTGATTGCGCTGTATTGATCCATCGGTGCCATCACCACGCGGTTTTTGAGCTCCAAATCCCTAATTTTCCACGGGCTAAATAATAAAGTTTTCTTATGCATGTTCTGCTCCTTCTAAGAATTGGTGCAAATGCCGATACTCTTTGGGATTCAAATAGCGAGTCTTGCCCACAGGCAAGGCGTTTAGATGGGTAAATCCAAAACGCACCCGTTTTAAATCTAGCACGGGAGTCTTAAAATAAGCMAAAAAAACGGCGGATTTCTCTATTTTGCCCTTCGCAAAGAGTCAATTTGAGTTTAGAATAATGCCGGTGGTTTTTGATGATATGACAAGACATGGGGGCTAGATGCATGCTCTCTAGCTTGCTCTTAGGGTGTGCGCCCCCAAGCCCCTTAATCTCAATGCCATTTTGCATAGCTTCCAACATGTGTGCCCCCACACTCCCCTCAATTTTAACCAGATACTCACGCTCTAGTTGGCTGTGCATCAAGGCATCCACCACCAACTTACTATCACTTAGCAGCAAAAGCCCACTAGAGGCGAAGTCCAAACGCCCAATGGGTGTAAAATGGCGGTATCGTGTCTCTAGGCTCTCAAAGATGGTCCGCCTACCCCGATCATCGCGCAGGCTCACCAGCTCGCCCTTAGGCTTGTGATAAACCACCACGCTAAAATGCTGGGATTTGGGGCGTAAAAGCTGGGAATTAATAAAAATCTTATCTTTGGGCTTAAAGGGTGTGGTGAAAGTGGCTAGGGTGTGGTTGATTTTGACCTGCCCATCAGCGATAAGCCGATCGGCTTGGCGGCGCGAACAAGGGAGATTGTGGGCGATGAATTGGTTTAGGCGCATTAGAGGTCTAACCATTCATAGGCTTGGAAACTCTGCTTGATCGCGCTATTGACTTTAAGGGCGGTGTTGAATTTAAAGCGTTTGTCTTGATCGTGAAAAATCAGCGATAGGGCACGCTCGCCCTTGTGGCTTTGGGCGGCATCTTTGAGCTTTGCAAAGAGTTCTAAAGACACGCTGGTATCCAGCACGATGGATAGGGGGATGTGTTGTTCATCTTGGCAGGTGAGCAAGCAACTAGAATCGGCTTGAAAATCTTTGGCAATGTCTAAGGGTTGGGGCATTTGCACCTCCTCTGGGTTGTTTTTGTAGCGTGCTTTGGGGATTTTGACACCCTTGATATTCTCTAGGGTATCCATCTCTAAGAGCCGTAAGCGCGCGACCTCTTCTTGTTCCTCGATCTTGCATTTAAAGGCTAGGGGCTGTTCTATATTGAGCGTATCTAGGGCATTAAGCTGTTTTTCAAACAACATCAACTCAAAACGCCCTGATAAATCCACAATCGACACATACCCATAGGGTTTTTGGCTCTTTTTGCTCAATTTGCGCTTGATCTCTAAAATCTTGCCCACAAATACGGCTTGTGAGCCAATCTCCATGCGGGGAATATCCACGCTCTTAGCCACAATTTTTTAACGCCTTGATGGGGTCTTTAAACCCATCTAAAGGGTGTCCAGAAAAATAAAGCCCCATGCACTCGTATTCAAAATTTAAGAGCGTGTTGCTGTCATATTCCTCATAGAATTTTAAATCCAAGTTGGCTTTTTCATGCGCTTCTTGCTGGGAGAATAGCCCTGCGCGCATTTGGGCATTGGTTTTGTCTTTTCTGCGCCCCTCATCGCAAATCGCATCTAAATTTTTTAGCATGGTGTGGCGGTTATAGCCTAGCCCATCCAAACTTCCAGATTTAATCAAAGGCTCTAAAATGCGTTTGCTAAATTTGGAAAAATCTAACTTGCTGATCAAGTCCTCCAAATTTTTAAAGGGCCCATGTTTTTCACGCATTTCCACTAAAGTCCCTAGCGGTCCCTCGCCTGCCCCCTTGATCGCCTCTAACCCAAAGATGATGATCTTGTCCTTTTTGCGTTGTTCGACCTTAAAACTCACATCGGAATGATTGACATGGGGGCGTTCAATGGCAATCCCCATAGAATTAGCTTCCTCCACATAACGCGCCACTTCCTCAATGTGGCGGCACTCACTACTGAGCATGGCCGCCATGAACTCGTGCTTGTAGTGGGTTTTTAAATAAGCCGTTTGGAAAGTGAGCATGGCATAGGCAACCGAGTGGGATTTATTAAAGCCATAGCCGGCAAATTTGACAATAAGATCAAAGAGTTCGCCCGCCTTTTGCACCTCATAGCCCTTTTTTTGCGCGCCCTCCACAAACTTAGCCCGATTAGCTGCCATGATGCTGGCATCTTTTTTACCCATCGCCCGCCTGATCAAATCCGCTTCGCCCAAAGAAAAGCCCGCAATGCTCTGCACAATTTGCATGACTTGTTCTTGGTAGATGATGGCCCCATAGGTGGGGCGTAAAATGGGCTCTAGGTCTGCAAACATATAGGTGATGGGTTCATGCCCATGTTTGCGGTTGACAAAGTCATCGACCATGCCCGACTCCATAGGTCCGGGTCGCCCCAAAGCGATGATGGCGACAATATCTTCAAAACTGGAGGGGCGTAGCCGTTTGTTTAGGGTTTGGAACATCCCCGACTCAATTTGGAATATCCCAATCGTGTTGCCCTCTTGGATCGTGGCATAAACCTGTGGATCGTTCATATCCACGCCTAAGAGATCGATTTTTTGGTGGCTGTATTTTTCAATGATCTTTAGGGTGTCATGGATCACACTCAAAGTCTTAAGCCCCAAAAAGTCAAACTTGATCAAATCGATGGCTTCTAGGTATTTCATGGAATACTGGGTAACAATGCCCCCCGTGCGCTCACTGGTATAAAGCGGGGTTTTATACCACAGCTCGCGCTCACTATCCACCACCAAAGCAGCCGCATGCTTGCCTGCCGAGCGGTTGAGATTCTCTAAACGCAAGGAAAAATCCCAAACCTCTTTGGCAAGCTTATCGCTCTCTATGAGTGTTTTGATCTTGGGCTCTAAATCAAAGGCTTCTTGCAGAGTGATCCCTAATTTATTGGGGATGAGTTTTGCCATTTCATCGGCTTGTTTGTAGGGCATGTCTAGCACCCGTGCCACATCGCGGATCACCCCTTTAGCCAGCATTTTATTGAAGGTGATCACTTGGGCGACATTGTATTTGCCATATTTGTTGATCATATAGTCCAACATCTCGCCCCGCCGTTTTTGGCAAAAATCCGTATCAATATCAGGCATGGACACGCGATCGGGATTTAAGAATCGTTCAAACAACAGATCGTATTTGATCGGATCAATATCAGTGATTTGCAAACAAAAGGCGACCAGACTGCCTGCTGCACTGCCCCGCCCCGGACCCACAGGAATCCCATTTTCACGCGCATGCCTGATAAAATCCCACACAATCAGCATGTAGCCGGGGAATTTCATCTCATTGATGATCTTGATTTCGTATTCTAGCCGCTCTTGATAAAGGGCATGCTGGCTAGGATCAATGCGCTCCAAACGCTTTTTAAGCCCCTCTCTGGATTTATGGGCAAAGTAAGCCCCATCGTCCTTTAAATCCAGCCCTTCACTTTGGGCGTATTGCTGGGTAAATTTAAAACGCGGGGGTGTGGGCGGGTTGGCATCATTTTTTAAATCCAACTCCAAATGGCACTTATGGGCGATCTCTTGGGTGTTTTGCAGAGCCTCAGGGATGTCTGCAAAGAGCCTAGCCATCTGCTCAGGGGTTTTGATATAAAATTCATGCACGGAATGTTTTAAGCGGTTTTCATCATTTAGGGTCTTGCCCATCGCCACGCACATGGCGACCTCTTGTGCGCTGGCATCCTCTTTGTTGGTGTAGTGGGTGTCGTTGGTGGCAATGAGCTTAATGCCCGTTTCTAAGGATAATCTAATGAGTTGCTCATCAATAAAGAGTTGGTCGGCAATGCCATGGCGCATGATCTCCATGTAAAAATCATCCCCGAAAATCTCTTGGTATTCCTCTGCCACCCTCTTAGCCTCATCATAGCCCTTAGCCCCATATTGTTTATTTTTAGGGTTATTGGTGTTTAAATGCCAGTTGATCTCCCCTTGCAGACACGCGCTCGAACAGATGATCCCCTTAGATCGCTCCCTTAAGAGCTTTTTATTGATACGGGGGTAATAATAAAACCCCTCTAAGAAAGCCTGTGAGCTCAGATACATCAAATTGTGATAACCTTCTAAATCTTTAGCATACAAGCAAAGATGGAAGCGTTGCCTTGATTGTTTGTCGCCCAAGTTTTGGGCATTGTGTAGGTAGGTTTCAATCCCAATAATGGGCTTGATTCCCTCTTTTTTCATGCATGTATAAAAGTCAATCGCGCCAAACATGTTCCCATGATCGCTCATGCTCACACTCTCCATGCCCAACTCTTTGATCTTTTGGGCTAGGGTCTTGATCTTATTAGCCCCATCTAAAAGCGAATACTCGGTGTGCAAGTGTAAATGGGTGAATTGTTGCATGTGTGTCCTTTATCCCATGCTATTACAGGCGGACTTAAAAATCAAGTCTAAAAAACCCTACATGGAACCACGCTTACCCTAGACTTTTCAGACACTACCCCTTAAGTAAAGTTTGGTTATACTAGCCCCTCAAAAATCCAAAAAATAGGATCAGGCTCGCATGTCAAGCATTAGAAACATCGCTGTTATTGCCCATGTCGATCATGGAAAAACCACTTTGGTGGATGGTTTGCTCACCCAATCAGGCACTTTTGGTGAGCGCGACAAGATTGATGAGCGCATGATGGATAGCAACGACTTAGAAAGGGAGCGGGGAATCACGATTCTTTCTAAGAACACGGCGATCCACTACAAGGACACCAAAATTAATATTATTGACACCCCCGGACACGCCGATTTTGGGGGCGAAGTGGAACGGGTGTTAAAAATGGTCGATGGCGTGTTGCTCTTAGTGGATGCCCAAGAAGGCGTGATGCCCCAGACTAAATTTGTCGTCAAAAAAGGCGTTGAGTTTTGGATTATGCCCCATTGTGGTGGTCAATAAAATTGACAAGCCCGCTGCTGAACCTGATAGAGTGGTCGATGAGGTCTTTGACTTGTTCGTGGCAATGGGGGCAAGTGATACCCAGCTAGATTTCCCGGTTGTCTATGCGGCTGCACGCGATGGCTATGCCATTAAAGACTTGGGTGATGAGAGAAAGAGTTTAGAACCCTTGTTTGAAACCATTCTCTCCCATGTGCCCGCTCCCAGCGGAGAGGCAGATCAACCCTTGCAAATGCAGATTTTCACTTTGGATTATGATAACTATGTTGGCAAGATCGGCATTGTGCGGGTGTTTAATGGGCAGATCAAAAAGGGGGATATGGTCGCTTTGTATAAGAGTGATGGGAGCAAGGAGAGCGGGCGCATTACAAAGCTGATTGGCTTTTTAGGGCTAGCTAGAATGGAGATTGAGCAAGCGCAAGCGGGGGATATTGTCGCTATAGCGGGCTTTAATGCGATGGATGTGGGCGATAGCGTGGTCGATCCCAATAACCCACAGCCACTCGATCCCATGCACCTAGAAGAGCCCACCATGAGCGTGGTGTTTGCCATCAATGATTCTCCCCTAGCCGGCACTGAGGGCAAGCATGTTACTGCCAATAAACTCAAAGATCGCCTACTCAAAGAAATGCAAACCAACATCGCCATGAAATGCGAGGAAATGGGCGAGGGCAAATTTAAAGTGAGTGGGCGGGGGGAATTGCAAATCACCATTTTAGCCGAGAATTTGCGCCGTGAGGGCTTTGAGTTTAGCATCTCCCGCCCTGAGGTCATCGTTAAAGTGCAAGATGGGGTAAAGCTCGAGCCCTTTGAGCACTTGGTGATTGACACCCCCCAAGATTTTAGCGGGGCGATCATTGAGCGCTTAGGGCGGCGCAAGGCTGAGATGAAGGCGATGAATCCGATGAATGATGGCTATAGCCGTTTAGAATTTGAAATCCCAGCTAGGGGGCTGATTGGCTATCGCTCTGAGTTTTTAACGGACACCAAGGGCGAGGGGGTGATGAATCACTCCTTTTTGGAGTTCCGCCCCTTTAGCGGGAGTGTGGAGTCGCGTAAAAACGGGGCGTTGGTGAGCATGGAGAATGGGGAGGCGACCGCGTTTTCTCTGTTTAATATCCAAGAGCGGGGCACGCTCTTTATTGGGGCGCAAACTAAGGTCTATGTGGGCATGGTGATTGGCGAGCACAGTCGGGATAATGATTTAGAGGTCAATCCCATTAAATCCAAGCACCTAACCAACATGCGCGCCAGTGGGAGCGATGATGCGATCAAGCTCACCCCCCCAAGACTGATGGCACTTGAGCGCGCTTTAGAGTGGATTGAAGAAGATGAACTGCTGGAGGTTACGCCCCTAAACTTGCGTATCCGCAAGAAAGTTTTAGACCCCACAGCGCGCCGCCGTGTCAAAAAATCTTAGAGGGAATGCCATGCAATTATCTGTTACCAAACGCAATGGGTGTGTTGAGCCTTTAGACACAGAAAAAATCCGCAAATATTTAAAAGATGCCACAGAAGGCTTAGAGGGGATCAATAAGAATGTCTTGGAATTAGAAGTCAATCTTTATTTTAAAGACAGAATCAAAACGCAGGACATCCCCAAGACACTAATCAAAATGGCGGTGGATAAAATCGATGTGGATGCGCCTAATTGGAGTTTTGTTGCGGCTAGATTATTTCTTTACGATCTTTACTACCAAGTGAATGGCTTTAGGGGCTATGCGCATTTAAGGGACTATTTTAAGAGGGGCGAACAAGAGGGGCGTATTGCGCTGGGCTTTAAGGATAAATTTGATTTAGAACAGCTCAATGGGGCACTAGCACTTGAGTGCGATTTGCAATTCAACTACCTAGGGATCAAAACCCTTTATGATCGCTATTTGCTCAAAGACTCCCAGGGCAACCCCATTGAACTCCCCCAGCACATGTTCATGGCGATTGCGATGTTTCTAGCCCAAAATGAGAGCGATCCCAATGCGCGCGCTTTGGAGTTTTACGGGGTGTTGAGTAAGTTTGAGCTGATGTGCGCCACGCCCACGCTGGCTAATGCCAGAACGCCCAACCACCAGCTGAGTTCTTGCTATGTGGGCTCAACCCCAGATAACATTGAGGGGATTTTTGATAGCTATAAAGATATGGCTTTACTCTCCAAATATGGCGGGGGGATTGGCTGGGATTTTAGCCAAGTGCGTTGTTTGGGGAGCTACATTGATGGGCATAAAAGTGCGAGTGCGGGCGTGATTCCGTTTTTAAAGATTGTCAATGATGTTGCCATTGCGGTCGATCAACTCGGCACACGCAAGGGTGCGATTGCGGTCTATTTGGAAATTTGGCACATGGACATTTTGGAGTTTATCGACCTGCGTAAAAATAGCGGGGATGAACGCCGCCGTGCCCATGATCTGTTTCCAGCTCTTTGGATTTGCGATTTATTCATGGAACGCGTGGAGCAAGATGGGGTTTGGACTCTCTTTGATCCTTATGCCTGCCCTGATCTGACCCAGTGTTACGGGACTGCATTTAGACAAAAATACCTAGATTACGAGCAAAACCCCACCATCCCTAAGGAAAAAATGAACGCTAAAACCTTGTGGCGAAAAATCCTCACCAATTATTTTGAGGCGGGTTTGCCCTTTTTGGGCTTTAAAGATCGCGCCAATGAGACCAATCCTAATGCCCATGTGGGGCTGATTCGCTCTTCTAATCTTTGCACCGAGATTTACCAAAACACCAGTGCGGGGCATTACCGCATGTGTGTGGAATTTGAGGGGGGGGATTGCGTGTTTTTTGAGGAACAAGCAGAGGTTAGCACCGATGCGGGCGTGTCTAAAAAAGCCAATAAACTCACCAGCAATGATTGCTTGGGGGGTAAAAAAAATCTTCATGGCGACTAAGGTCCCTGAAGAAGGCACGCTTGCCGTGTGTAATTTGGCTAGCTTGAATTTGAGTAAAATCAACACCCCAAAAGACCTTGAACGGGTCGTGCCTATTGCGGTGCGGATGTTGGATAATGTGATTGATTTGAACTTTTACCCCACCGCTAAGGCAAAGAACACGAATTTAAAAAGCCGTGCGATCGGGCTTGGCGTGATGGGCGAGGCGCAGATGTTAGCCCAAAATCAGATCAAATGGGGGAGTGTGGAACACAGAACCAAGATCGATCAAGTCTTGGAGAAAATGAGCTATGAAACCATTTTAGCAAGCTCCAATCTTGCCCAAGAGCGGGGGAGTTACACCCATTTTGAGGGCTCAGAATGGAGTAAGGGGGTTTTCCCTATGGATAAAGCCAAACCAGAAGCCTTAGAGTTAAGCCCCCATGCCCTGATGTGTGATTGGGCTAGCTTGAAAGCACGGGTGCAAAAACAAGGGCTTAGAAATGGGTATTTGATGGCAATCGCCCCCACAAGCTCGATTTCTATTTTAGTGGGCACGACCCAAACCATCGAGCCCATTTATCAAAAAAAATGGTTTGAGGAAAATCTAAGCGGGATGATCCCGGTTGTGGTGCCCAATTTAAACCTAGAAACTTGGAATTATTACACTTCCGCCTATGACATCGATCCTAAGGACATTGTCCGCTTGGCTGCTGTGCGCCAAAAGTGGATCGATCAAGGGCAGAGCTTGAATCTCTTTTTACGCCCCCAAGAGGCTAGTGGCAAACTCTTGCATGAAATCTACCACCTAGCGTGGAAACTCGGACTCAAATCCACCTACTACCTACGCACCCAAAGCCCGAGCCTAGATGATAAAGGCGTGCTGGATCGCTCCATTGAGTGCCACCATTGCCAGTAATCCAGTTTAGCAAAGCTCCAAATCCTTGATCTTGGAGCGTATGCTCTCAAAATGCGTTTCTAATGCCTTGCGCCGTTGGATACTCAGTTCAATAAAATTGCTCTCTTTTTCCATGCCCACAAAAGCACGCCCCAACAAATTAGCCGCAATGCCCGTTGTGCCCGAGCCACTAAAGGGATCGCCAATGAGTGAATCAGGGTGGCTTGCCATTAAAATCAAGCGCACCAAGAGCCTTAGGGGCTTTTGGGTGGGGTGTTTGCCCTGCTTTTTTTTCCCAAGGAGCGATGGCGGGCAGAACCCATACATCGCGCATCTGCCGATTCTCATTGATTTTTTTTAAGAGTTCGTAATTAAAAATATGCTTGTGCTTGGGGCTTTTTCGTGCCCAAATGATCTGTTCGCTTGAGTGGGTCAAATAACGGCAACTAAAATTAGGGGGTGGGTTGCTCTTTTGCCAAGTGATGAGGTTTAAAATCTTAAAGCCTAGTTCTTGCAAGGCAAGCCCCAATGAAAAGAGATTGTGGTGGGTGGCACTGATACAAATGCTCCCCCCAGCTTTGAGCGCACCTTTAGCGGCTTTGAGCCACGCCACATTAAAAGCGTGCATGCTCTCTAAGCCCTTGCTTTGATCCCAATGCCCCTTATCCACGCTCACAATCTCCCCACTTTGGATACTCAGCCCCCCATTGGAGAGAAAATAGGGTGGATCGGCAAAGATAAAATCAAAGCGTTCAGGCATTTGCTTTAAAATCGTGTTGCAATCAGCTTGGTAAAGCGTGAAGGGGGCGAGTTTGTCCGCACTCTTAAAAGTGGGTGCTTGCAGGCTAGAATCCATTTTGCACGCCTTTAATGAAGTGATCCACATGGGCAAGATTATAAAGACACACGCTTTTATACGCCTCTTCTAATTTGTTTTGGCAAGAAAGCCAACCCTGCCCATCGGTGATCCACACAAAATATTTCCCCTCCAAGCCCTCAAAACGCGGGGCGAGTTCTTGATAAGCCCGTGCCACCTCATTAAGCTTACTCCCCGCACTGGTGTAAAAATTACACTCCACAAAATACAGACCTTGTTTGCCAGAGATCACAAAGTCAAATCTTTTAATATCTTCCCCAAAAAGCCTATGCAAGTCCGGATACAGCTTAACGCTCACTTGTTGCCTAAATTCCAAATGCGCATGTTTAAATATGTCCCTCAAATGGGCTTCCATAGCAAACCCACCCCGATTCTTGCGCGCGTTGCTATCCAGCCCGACCTCAACGCCCAAGATAAAATCATCTAAATCTTTAATTTTGCGGGTGCTAAAAAAGTTCTAAAAGCCCGCTTTGGGAAAGAAATGCGCAAATTTTTTCTGGGCTTTGCAAATAGCCACTTAAGGGCATTTGCTCTTGCTTTGGGGTTAAAATGATCTCTTGGGCGTTGCGCATCGCTAGCAAGAGGGGCAGGGCTTGGAAGGCTTGGGGGTTTTGATCAAAGAGGGCTTGGACTTTGGATTCTAAGTTTTGCGCACTCACCCCCAAGAGGTTATTTAAAACCCGCAAAGACACACGGAGGGCGTGGCGTTTTTCTAAGCACTTTTGCCAATCCACAAAAAAAATCCAGCGTGCGGTTGGTTTTTTTTAAGCGTTTTGACAAAACAATCAAAGGGGAGGGCATTTTTCATGGACCAATCCTCAATGCTTGGCATCTAGGATGAATTGCAGGATAAAAAGAATCATAAAAATATACAAAAGGGGATGCACCTCTTTAAACTTGCCCCGACAGATTTTAATGAGCGGGTAGAGAATGAGCCCTGCGCCCACGCCATTGGTGATGCTATAAGAGAGGGGAATCCAAAAGAGCACAAAAAAGGCAGGCAAGGATTCCTCTAAATTATGCCAATCAATTTGCCCTAGATGACTCATCATCAAAAAACCCACCACGATCAGCGCAGGGGAGGTGATAGCGGGCATGCTGGCTAGAACTTTGGCTAGGGGGGCTAAAAAGAGCATACCCACAAATAAAAGGGCAATCACAACGCCCGTAAAGCCCGTGCGCCCACCCACACCCACCCCCGTGCCCGATTCGATGTAGGCTGAGGTGGGCGAAGTGCCCACAAGCGCGCCTAAAGTGCTGGCAATCGCATCGGCAGACAACGCCGCTTTGGCATTGGGGAAATGCCCGTTTTCAAGCAAGTTAGCTTGTTTGGCAACGCCAATCATGGTGGCGGTGGTGTCAAAGAGCATGATTAAAAAGAAAGTGAAGATCACCGCGCTTAAATTGGGCTTGAATGCGCTTAAAATATCTAGTTTTAAAAAGGTAGTGTTGGTGTGGGTGGGGAGTTCTAAGAGGTGATCGGGGAGTTGGATATGCCCTAGAAAGAAACTCAGTAAGGCGGTGATGAGCATGCCCAAAAAGATCGCCGCCTTGATGTTGTAAATCATCAAAACAAGGGTAACAAGCAGACCCAGTAAAGACATATAAGCGATTGGGTGGGCAAAATTACCTAAAGTCACCAAAGTTGCCGGTGAGGCGACAATCAAATGGGCATTTTGCATGCCAATAAAGGCAATAAAAAGCCCAATCCCCGCACCCATGCCCGCTTTGAGCGGATTAGGGATCGCTTTGATTAAAGACTCTCTAAACCCCGTCAAAGAGAGGGCTAAAAAAATGAGTGAGGCTAAAAACACGCTCCCTAAGGCACTCTGCCAAGAAATACCCATGCTAAGAACGATCACAAAGGTAAAATAAGCGTTCATACCCATCCCCGGGGCAATGGCGATGGGGTAATTGGCTAGCAAGCCCATAATGAGCGTGCCCACCACCGAAACTAAAATAGTGGCGATAAAGACCCCCTCAAAATCCATCCCCGTTTTTTGCAAAATCGCGGGATTAACCACCAAAATATACGCCATTGTAACAAAGGTCGTAACGCCAGCGGTGATCTCGGTGCGTAAATTGGTGTGCCGTTCTTTAAATTGGAAAAAACGCGCTAAAGCTTGCATGGCTTGCTCCTTATGGTTTTAGTGGCTTTCATGTTAGAATGGAGCAAAAAGGCAAATTCTAATGGATTTTGCTTGAGATGGGGCTTAAATGATCGCCTTAGAGGGCTTAGAGTCTTGGCACAATAAGCGGTGTTTGTTGGGCTTTTCAGGCGGGGGGGATAGCGTGGCGTTGTTTTATTTGTTATTAGAACAGGGAGTGCGTTTTGATCTAGCCATCGTGCATTATGCCCTGCGCGATCAAGCCCACCTAGAGGTGCAATACGCCTTAAAATTAGGGCGACAACATGCTAAAAGCGTGCATGTGTGCTATGCGCCCCTAAGGGGGGGGAATTTGGAAGCGCGCGCACGCACACGCCGCTATGCCTTTTTTGCGCGCCTAAGCCTTTTATTTGGCTATGAATGCGTGATCCTAGCCCACCACCTCAATGACAAACTCGAATGGTTTTTAATGCAACTTGCACAAGGGGCGAGTTTGCAAACCCTCTTGGGGTTTGAAGCCCTAGAGAATAGGGAGCACTACACCCTAGCACGCCCGCTCCTCTACACCCCCAAAAGCACGCTTAAAGACTATTTACACGCCCATAACTACCGCTATTTTGAGGATCACAGCAATGCTGATCTGCGTTTTAAACGCAATGTCTTTAGGCATGCCTTAAGCGATGTGTTTTTAAATCTCAAAGACACGCCTCAGGGCTTAAAGCGTAGTTTTGAGGCTCTACACGCCGAAAAAACCCAGCTCTACCCGCCTATTAAAATGCTTTGTATAGCCAATGTGTGGGTGTTTAAAGAAAATCGCCAAAATGTCTATTACATCGATCGCCTCTTAAAACGCTTGGGCTATGTGCTCAGCCACACCCAACGCCTAGAGTTAGAACGCCAGCACTTTAACACGATCTTTAGCACCCAAACTAAAATCTATTGTGTGGGGAACTTGGGGGGGGTTGTCTTTGTGGGGGCAAGGGCACACACCAAACCCATAGCTTTACCCAAAATCTATAAAGATCAATGCCGCACGCTTAAAATCCCCAAAACTCTACGCCATGCCCTCTTTAGCCCCCAGTGGCAAGAACATTTAGAAGCGATTAAACAAGCTAAAGGCACTCTGTGCGCGCCATCAAACTTAGGGGTAAATTAAAATGTGTGATGATCTCTTGCTCTAGGGCGCGTTGTTGCCCTTGATCGCATTCATGATCATAGCCTAGTAGGTGCAAGTAGCCATGCACGAATAACAAGGCGATTTCATCTAAGAGTGCATGCCCGCGTGCTTGGCTCTCTTGGATGGCTAAATCTATATTGATCACCACACTGCCTAAGAGTTGTTGGGCGGGCATTTCTATAGGAAAACTCAGCACATCGGTGCTTTTGTTGGTGTTCCTAAACTCTTGGTTAAGCTTAGCCATCTGTGCGCTCTCTACTAAGACTAATTCTACATGCCCGGGGTGCTTTAAATACTCCATCATGGGTACAAGTTTAGGGGTTAGCCAGTTCTCCAAATCTAGGGGCAAACCCTCTATGTGGGTCTCACAAATGATCTCAATAGCACAAGTAGGCAAGGCTTAGGCTTTGAGTGCAGGGAGTTCAAAGAAAGTTGCCTTGTCATTGCCACCCAAGTAATATTGTTCATAAAAATCGGGTGGGATATTGAGCCAACCATCGCTTAGTTTGATTCTTGCAAAATCCAGCGAATAATCGCCAGCACACACAAACATGGTATCGGGTTTGGGTGTGTAATAGTCGCCCTCCGGTTTGATCTGATAACTTGCTAAAAAACTCTCAAAATCTGCTTGTGAAAAGGAATAACGACCCCCCGAGCAATCAAGTTCTTCATCTTCTTGAAAAATAGGGCTTGCAAAAAAAATAAAGCAAGAGGGCGGGGTAGTGCTTGGGCGCGCCCATCCATAGAGATTTTTTATGTTTGATCGCAAGCCCTCTGAGCACTTCCTTTCTGTCTTTTTCCAGTGCCTCAAAGTGGTGATTAAGCAATTCCACCAAGATCGCCTTACCACTCTCTAAATCTGGGGCGTTGAGCAAGCGACTTTTAAGGGCTTGATAGGATTTGGGCTTGCCCTTAGCCATGTTGGGTTGCATCGCCTCTTGGATTAATTTTCTAATCAGATTTTCTAACTTGAGTTGCTGGCTTTGGTAACTCTCTAGCTGGGCTTGTTTGTTAGCTAGGGTTTGTTGGCTTTTAAGCACCGCCTCAATGGTCTCCCTCTCCACGCCCACGCCAAAGATTTGGCACAACGCAAAGATAATATCCGCATCATTTGTGGCGTTAATGGCTAAAACTTGGTCTAGCTCGCTTTGGAGCGCGCGGGATTGTAACCAGCGTTGCAAGGTGTTAGCTTTATAGTGTTCCAACACATCTAAAATATCAAAATGCTCTCTGAGCTCCTCTAAATTGCGCACCCTGTGGTTATCGCAATGCAAAACAAATTTAGCTAGTTTCATGTCCGTCCTTGATTAAAGATAGCACAGCCCATTTAGGCTACATGCAATACCCATGCTTTTGGCATTGGGCTAGTAATTTGGCTTGGTAGCCATCTTGCAATGAATCGAGGCTGATGGGGTTTTGCTTTCTGGGGTCATCGCGATCTTGACTATAGATAATTTGTGAGCTCAACACTTGGGTCGAACCATCAGCATTAATTTTGAGATTTTGCGCGCTGTATTGGTGCAAATAAAAATCATTGTAGCCACGCAGTTTAAAAGTTAAGTAGAATTGGCGTTTGATGGGGGTTAAAAGGGTTTTTGCAAACTCCAAAGTCAAATAACCCTCGTTATAGATTGCCCTAACTTCGCCCACACCCTCCATGCAAAAATGGGCGCGTTGGGTGCGTAAGGTCTTGCCCTCTGTGATGGTAACACAATTTGTGTTGGCGCTAATTTGGTTAGAAATAGAGTAGGTTTGTGTGTTGATCTCTAGGGTTTGTGCCTCTAAGGGTTCTTGGGGTTGGGTTTGGAGTTTGGCTAAAAGCGCATTATTGATCGCAAAGAGGGGGATTTGTTTGGAATTGGGTTGGTTGTAAAAAACTTGTTGGGGGTTGGAAAAATGGCTCAAGTAAAATGTGCCCTCTAAGAGCTGGAAGGCTAAATAAAATGCTGGTCTTGTGTGCGGGGGTGGTGGGTGTGGGGGGTGTTTTCTTAGAGAGGGTGAAACCCACAGAGTTAGCACCATCGGCACTACTGAGCTCTAATTGGTTAAAGCCCTCCAAGCAAAAACCCTTAAAAACTTGCTTTTGGAAAGAGATACCCAAACAGAGGCTATCTTTTTGTTCCCCGTCTTTTTGGCGACTCTCGCCCCGAGAATAAAAGAACGCATAGGATCGATCGCCAATCTTAAAAGCCTGTTGGTAGTCATCCCCAAAAAAGACATAGTTTGTGTATGCAGACCCCACAAGATTATTCTTGGCAAAAAAATCTTTCATCCATGTAAAGGCTGCTACACTTTCATCAGAAAAACAAGATGATTGGCAATCACTCTTTTTAAGCGCGGCATCCATTTGGGTGCGTTTTTTCTCTATCCAGCTTGGGCTGGGTGTGTTGCAAGCAGAAGTGCATGCGTAAGCACAAGAGAGAGTCAAAAAGGATAGAAAAGCTAGGTTTTTCATCTGCACCTCATATACAATACCCATTTTTACGGCATTTTGATAAAAGCTTGGCGATTAAGTCTGTCCTAAAGGAATCCATGCCCATGGGGGCTTGGTGGTTGGGATCATCGCGATCTTGGCGGTAAATGATTTGGGTTTTCAAAATCTTTTGGACTCCTTGGTTGATTTTGACATTTTGGCGGCCTAATTGGTGCAACAAAAAAAGCTCCCTTGTCAAATTTAAAGGTGATAAAAAGCTTGTGTTGGAGGGCATTTTGGGGCATGTTGTCAAATTCAAAACGCAAAAAATCCTCTTGGCGTGAAAAATGCACTTGGGAGTATCCAAAAATGCAGAAACTCCCTTTTAAAAGATTTTCTGTCATCTGCACGACCCCCACGCATTTTAAACTTTGTGTCAACTCAGAGGTAGAGGGACTGGTATTGATGATGAGGGCGTATTTTTGCCCCCCAAATGAGAGATGAGTTAGGGAATTTGCTTGGATGGGGGATTGGGTAGAAAAAGAGCTAAGGACTTTGAGACGCTCCAAAAAGGAGGCGTTAAGAACTGCCATGGGGAGCTTTTGGGCGTTGCTTGGATCGTCTCTGCTTTGCAAATAGAGGATACGGGTTTGATCGCCCATATTTTCCTCTAAACGGGATAAATAAAAAGTGCCTGAGATGAGGTGGAAAGCCACATCTAGGCTAGAGGTTTGGGGGGCTGTGGGGGTTGGCATAGAGGGCAAGAGTCTTAAGGAAAATTGATCGATTAAAGAGTCGTTTTTTCTCCAAACCACACGCCCAAAGCCCTCCAAACAAAAGCCCTTGTATAATTTGCCCTCAAACACCACACCCACGCAGACACTGGACACGCCCTTTTGCCCCCCTGATAAATAAGTTTGCGCATGGGCATAAAGAAAAGTGTAGGGCTTGCCATGCATGTGGATTGTTTGCTGTTGATCAATGTCTGAAGAAACTTCGTAATAGTCATAGGGGCTTGCAGACTTTTGGATAAAATCCCCCGTCCATTGGATGAGCTTATCCCTAGCCTTTAGAGAAGTTGCTTGCAAACAAACCAACCCCAAGAGGCATATAAAAACCCACCGCATGCTACATACAATACCCGTTTTCTTTACACTGGGCAAACAACTTATCTTGGTAAGCCCCATCCAAAGAGTCTAGGGTGATGGGGTTTTCCCCATGGGGATCATCTCTGTTTTGGCGGTAAATGATCTGGGTTTTGAGAATCTTTTTAACCCCTTGTGCGTCATAGGTGTAGTTTTGTTGGCTGTATTGGTGCAAGTAAAACACGCCATTAACAACCTTGAAGGTGAGGTAAAGTTCGCGATTCACTTGCTCTGATAGAGCACCTGAAAACTCTAG
>CAGP01000145.1 GCA_000263275.1 Helicobacter bizzozeronii CCUG 35545
ATTGTSSAYTAAGTGGATTGTGGATTGTGGATTGTGGATTGTGGATTGTGGATTGTGGATTGTGGATTGTGGATTGTGGATTGTAACATACTCTCTCTTAAAATCACTTTAAAACAAACTGCTTCTTTAAAATCCCCCCAAAATGTTTAGCAAAGTTTGGGCTGTGTGCTGGGCTAGGGCGAGGCTCATCTTTTGGTGGCAGGGCAGAGAAATTTGAGCCTGATAGAAATTTTCAGCCTTTGGGAGGGTGGGTGTGCCTAGATTTTGGTAGAGCTTAAAGGTGTGGATGGGTTTATAATGCACCTGCACGCCAATTTGTGCCTTTAGCAGGGCTTGTAAAATGGCTTCTTTGTGTGCCCATAAAAAGGGCTTGAGCAAAATAGAATACAGATGGTTAGTACTTTGGATATAAGCGGGCAAACTGGCATGCACACAACTAAAATAGGGGTTGTCCTTAAAAAAATCATCATAAAAACAAGCGATCTTTTCACGCACGGCTAGAAAAGCATCGATCTTTTTAAGCTGGCTTAAGCCCAAAGCGGCTTGTAATTCGTTCATGCGGAAATTATACCCCAAACTAGCAACCTCCACATCTAAACCCCTTTTTTGCACCCCATGGTTAGCCAAAAGCTGGAGTTTTTCATAAAGCGCGCGATCATTGGTGGCGATCACCCCCCCTTCTGCGGTGGTGATGGGCTTGATGGCATGCAAGCTAAAAAATACTCACATCAGCTAGCGATCCGATCTTTTGGTTGTGGTAGCTCCCACCCAGCGCATGCGAGCTATCCGAGATAAAAAATAAATCATAAGCCCGGCAAAAATCTGCAATCACCCTAGCCTCCACACTCTTACCCCCAAAATCCACACTCACCACCGCCTTAATGCGCTCCTTATGGGGGCAAGCCTGATAACAGCCCTCTAGCAAGTTTTCATCCATATTGCCATCATCTTTAATGTCGCAAAATAGCGGGGTGGCGTAGTTGGCGAGTAGCATATTGCTTGTCGCCACAAAACTAATGGGCGTGGTGATGGCACTATGCTGGCTTAAATCCAAAGCTTGGTAGGTTAAAAAAAGCGCACTGGTGGCATTAGGGCAGACCAAAACATACTTGACTCCCAAATAATGCGCTAAAGCATTTTCAAATTGCCCCACTAAGGGACCTTGCGTGAGGTGATCGCTCCTTAAAGCCTGCACCACCGCTAAAATGTCCTCTTGATCGATGGATTGGGTGCTATAGGGGTTCATGCGTGTAATAAATCCTGCACTTTGTGCGCTTTAAGTGCTTGGGGGTTGTGCGCCTTGTCTAGCCCTTTGAGTTTATCCGGATCAAGGGTGCTAAAATCCTCTTTTGGATTAGGGGGGGTCATTTTTTTTAAGCGCCTCGCTTAAGGCTATCTTTTGTTCCTCTAGGGTTTTGACAAACGCCTTAGAGGTGTTGGGATCGCCCACTTGCAAATTATCGGGCTTGATGGATTGCAACGCCAAGCCCAAATCCTTATAACTCTTTATGAAAACATTTTCCCCTTGATAGAGGGCTTGATTATAGATTTTTTTGGATTTGCTCTTTTAGGGTGTTGCCTTGAGCGTTCTTTGGGAGGGCAAGGTTAGCCAAATCTTGGGCTAAGGGTTGCATTTGATCGATGCTTTTTAAAGCCACTTGCAACGCCCCGATAGTGTGGTTGGTGTTTTTGGTGGTGGTGGCTAGGGGGTGGGTCTTAATTTCTGTTTCTGTGGGGGTGGGCTTGGGGGGTGTGCTGGGTTTGGGCGGGGTGGGCGTGATTTTGGGTGCGGACAAGGGGGCATGCTTAATGGGTGATACACTTGCCATGAAAGTCCTTTTTTAATCTAATCAAGCATAAGTTGTTCCTATTGTGTTAAAATAGAGACTGATGACACTCTAAAGGCAAGCCTTGATCAGTATCCAAGAAAACGCCCCCTATATCGCCCACCCATTGGCTTTTTATGCGCCCCTATGCCAGCCCCATACGCTTTTATTAGAAAGCGCACAGGCAGAAAACAAGCACCACACCCAATCGCTGATCCTAAGTCAAGCATGCGTTAAGATTATCTGCCATCACGATCGGGTTAGCATGCATGCCTTGAATGCCAATGGGTTAGCCTTGTTGCAAGATTTGGCAATCACATTAAACACGCCCCTTGTGCAACAAAGCCTTTATTTGCATTACCCCAAAGATCACACCTATGCCGATGAATTTGCCAAATTGCAAAGACCTAGCCCCCTAGATGCCCTAAGGGCTATTTTTACACCCTTTAAAGGCAAGCACAAGCACCCCCTAGCCCTCTTTTGTGCCGGGTTATTTTCCTTTGATTTCATCGCTTATTTTGAAAATCTGCCCCTCTTAAGCGTGCAGGATAATAGCGCACCTGATTTTCTCTTCTATGTGGCGCAAAACTTGGTCGTGATCAACCACCTAGAAAAAAGCACGCAGATTTTAGGGGCATGCTTTGATCCCCAGTTGCAAGCGCAGATTCAAGCAGAGGTGGCGCATTTAAAACAACTAGCCACGAGTGCCCCTACAGATTTTAACCCCCCCCCACACGCGCCTAATAAAAATGTCAGCACCGATTGTAGCGATGAACTTTTTGGGCAAAGAGTGCTAAAACTTAAAGAGGAGCTCAAAAGAGGCGAGATTTTCCAAGCCGTGATCGCGCGCAGTTTTTACCTAGAATGTTTGGATAGCCTAAGCGCGTATCACCACCTCAAAGCGCAAAACCCCAGCCCCTATATGTTTTACATGCGCACGCCTGAGTGGGTGCTCTTTGGGGCTAGCCCTGAGAGCGCACTCAAATACGACTCAAGCACCAACACCGCCCAAATTTACCCCATCGCTGGGACACGCCCTAGGGGCAAAAGACCTGATGGATCGCTAGATTTAGATTTAGATAACCGCTTAGAGCTGGATTTGCAAAGCGATTCTAAAGAGCGTGCCGAGCATGTTATGCTTTTGGATTTGGCGCGCAATGACATCGCAAGGGTGGCTAAACCCAATACCCGCTTTGTCAATAAACTTTTAAAGGTGGAAAAATACGCCCATGTGATGCATTTGTGCTCAGCAGTGCAAGGCGAACTTAAAAGTGGGTTAGATGCTTTGCACGCCTATAGAAGTTTTATGAATGCGGGCACGCTGAGTGGTGCGCCCAAGATTGCCGCACTCAAGCTCATCGCCGCTTTGGAGGGCAAACGGCGTGGGTCTTATGGGGGCTCGATGGGGTATTTGGGCTTAGATGGTTCGATGGATACCTGTATTGTGATCCGATCGGCATTTGTGCAAGGGGGGCGTGCTATTGTCCAAGCCGGGGCGGGCATTGTGCTAGAAAGCGATGTTGGAGCTGAGATCGCTGAGAGTCGGGCTAAGGCGCAATCGGTGATTGAGGCGATCCAAAGAAGTTAGCATGAAAATTTACTTGATTGATAATTTTGACTCCTTTACTTATAATTTGGTCTATGAGTTGGAGAGTTTGGGGCATAGCGTGGTGGTTTATCGCAACGATTTAGATGAGGGCTTGCTCTTTGAGCGCATGGCAAAAGAAAAGCAAAAGCCCTTGTTGTTGATCTCACCCGGACCGGGCGATCCAGCGCACTCGGGGCGACTCTTGCCCTTGATTGCTAAGGTGCGGGGGCATTTTGGCATTTTGGGCGTGTGTTTAGGCTTGCAAGCCCTAGCCCAAAGTTATGGGGCAGATATTATCCAAAGCCCCGAGATCATGCATGGCAAGAGTAGTTGCATACTTTTAGAAGCCTTTGGGGCGTTTGAGGGCTTGGGGGGGAGTTTGCAAGTGGGGCGTTACCATTCTCTGGTGGCGAGCAATTTGCCTGCTTGTTTGGAGGTGATCGCCCATTATAAGGGCATGGTGATGGGGATTTATTGCGCTAAGGATAATGCCCTAGGCTACCAGTTCCACCCAGAGAGCATTATGAGCACACAAGGCACACGGCTTTTAAAACAGAGCTTAGAGTTTTTGCAAAAAAATAGCCATGACTGAGATTTTAGCCACCCTCTGCCAGCACCAAGATTTAAGCCCTGAGCAAATGCAACGCTTTTTATCTGCCATTTTTGAGGGCAACATAAGCCCTGCCATGTTGGGCGCAATTTTGATCGCCTTGAAAATGAAACCCGAGAGCCCCCAAGAGATCGCCAGTGCCGCCATCGCACTTAAAACCCACCTACCCGGTATTGCCGGGAGTTTTGTAGATAATTGCGGGACGGGTGGGGATGGTGCGTCTAGCATCAATATCAGCACGATCAGCGCGTTATTGTGTGCGTCCATGGGCGTGAAAATAGCAAAACATGGCAATAAGAGCTCTTCGGGACGGGGGAGTGCGGATTTATTGGAGGCTTTGGGCGTGAATACCCAAATGCGCCCCGCACAGCTCAAAAACTGCCTAGAAAAAACCAATTTTGCCTTTTTTATTTGCCCCCCTTTACTACCCTAGTTTTGCCCAAATTGCCCCCATCCGTAAAGAACTCAAAATACGCACCTTGTTTAATCTGCTAGGTCCTCTGCTTAACCCCCTACCCTTGAGCGCGCAACTTTTAGGGGTTTATGACAAGAGTCTATGCCTACCCCTAGCTAGCGTGCTTAAAAAATTGGGCGTGCCTAGGGCGATGGTGGTGCATACCGCCGGTGTAGATGAAATTGCCTTACATGGAGAAATCCAAGTCTGCGAGTTGCAAGGGGGTAGGCTTTTAGAATACGCCCTAAGCCCCCAAGATTTTGGGTTGCAAGCCTATGCTTTAGAGCAAATGATAAGCCCTAGTTTAGAATACAGCGTGCAAGTTTGCTTAGAGGTCTTGCAAGGCAGGGGGCAGGAGGCACATAGGGCGATCATTGCGGCTAATAGTGCGGCGTTGTTGGTTTTAAGCGGGTTGGCATGCAATCTCAAAGAGGGCACGGCTTTAAGCCTAGAGCAAATGCACAGCCAAAAGGGCTACCAGCATTTACAAAAGATCGTTACAATTAGCCATGCTTAATCACCTCCAACAAATCTTAGAGCGCAAAAAAGAGGAGATCCAAGCCCTCAAAATGCGTTTTTCTATCCCCAAGACCCTAAAGCCTAGCACACGGGATTTTTACAAGGCACTACAAGAGAAGCGCACCAGCTTTATTTTGGAGTGCAAAAAAAGCCTCCCCCTCTAAGGGCTTAATTTGCCCCAACTTTGATCTGCCCCAAATTGTCAAAATTTATGACAAATACGCCACTTGTTTATCTGTTTTAACCGATAAGGCGCATTTTCAAGGCTCTTATGAGAATTTAAAACTAGCCTCCACGCTCACCACCAAGCCCCTTTTATGCAAGGATTTTATCCTAGAACCCTTCCAAGTCTTGCTAGCCCGCCACATGGGAGCTAATGCGATCTTATTGATGTTAAGCGTGCTAGAGGACTCCACTTACACCCAGCTAGCCAAACTGGCTAAATCGCTGGGCATGGCGATCTTAACAGAGGTCAGTGATGAATCCCAAGCCAAGCGGGCATTAAACTTAGGTGCGTCTATTATTGGGATTAACAATCGGGATTTAAAAACCTTGCAGGTGGATTTAAACACGACCCTACGACTCCAACCCTTGATTCCAAAGGGTGTAACAATCATTAGCGAATCGGGAATCAACACCCATAGCGACATTAAAAAGCTATGTCCGCATGTAGATGGGTTTTTGGTGGGGAGTTCTTTAATGGCACAAGGCAACTTGAAAAAGGCTTGCCAAAAGCTCATCTTGGGGGAAAATAAAATCTGTGGGCTTAGGCGTGTTAAGGACGCTAAAAGAGCGCACAAAAACGGCTTCATTTATGGCGGGCTCATCTTTGATCCCAACTCCCCGCGTTACATTAGCCCCAAAAAGGCTAGAAAGCTGGTTAGAAAAGTGCCCCAACTGGACTTTGTGGGGGTGTTTGTGCATGCCAACATTAAAACCATCATCAAAAGAGCCTACCAGCTTAATTTAAAAGCCGTGCAGTTGCATGGGGATTACAACGCCGATCAAATTGCGCTGTTAAAACAAGCCCTAGAATGCCCGGTGTGGCAGGTGGTGCGAGTTAGTCCCAAGGCAAGCACGCTAAAGGCGCCAAACTTGGGGGCGGATTTGATTTTATATGATAGTCAGGGTGTGCGTGTAGGTGGGAATGGTGTTGCCTTTAATTGGGGGATTTTAGCGCATGCCCCTAGCCCCTTTATGCTAGCGGGGGGCTTAAACCCTAATAATCTTAAAAAAGCCCTACAGGTGGGGGCTGTGGGGCTGGATATTAATTCAGGAGCTGAGATCACACCGGGTAAAAAAAGCCCCTCTAAGATCAAGCAACTAGCCCAAATCTTGCGGGAGTATTGATGGTTACACAAACTAAAGAAGCGTATTTTGGGGCTTTTGGCGGGCTCTTTGTGCCTGAAATTTTAATCCCCCCCTTAGCCCAGCTAGAGGAGGCATTTAAGGCGTGCTTGCACGATTTGGATTTTCAAGCCCAGTTTAGTGATCTTTTAACTCACTTTTTGGGCCGCCCAACGCCTCTAACACGGGTTAAAAACCTCATTTCTAACCCCAAAGTTAGACTCTATCTCAAGCGGGAGGATTTATTGCACGGGGGCGCGCACAAGAGCAACCAAGCTCTAGGGCAAGCCCTCTTGGCTAAGAAAATGGGTAAAAAACGCATCATCGCTGAAACCGGAGCGGGGCAACATGGCGTAGCCAGCGCCCTTGCTTGTGCGCTTTTAGATTTAGAATGCGTGATCTATATGGGCGCAAAAGATATAGAACGCCAAGCCCCCAATGTCTTCCGCATGGAGTTAATGGGCGCACGGGTGGTGCCAGTCAGCACCGGATCGGCTAGCCTCAAAGATGCGATCAATGAGGCTTTAAGGGATTGGGCAAACTCTTATCCTACCACGCATTATCTCTTAGGCACAGCCGCCGGTCCCCACCCTTACCCTAAAATGGTCAAGCATTTCCAAAGCATGATCGGATCAGAGACAAGGGCGCAAATCTTGGAGCAGGAGGGGTGTTTGCCCGATGTGGTGATCGCATGCGTGGGTGGGGGGAGCAATGCAATTGGGATGTTTTCTGCCTTTTTAGAGGATAGCCAAGTGCAGTTAGTGGGGGTTGAGCCTGCCGGTTTGGGGCTAGAGAGTGGCAAACATGGCGCGGTGCTGTGTCGTGGGAGCGTGGGGATTTTGCATGGGAGCAAGACCTATATTTTACAAGATGAGCAAGGGCAGATCATAGAGAGTCATAGCATTTCAGCCGGGCTAGATTATCCGGGCGTGGGTCCGGAACATAGCTATTTGAAACAAAGCGGGCGGGCTAGCTATGTGGGCATTAGCGACCAAGAGGCATTAGAGGCGTTTGTGGCTTTAAGCAAACATGAGGGCATTATCCCCGCTTTGGAGAGCGCGCATGCCCTAGCCTATGCCTTGAAGCTAGCCAAAGAGGATCAAAAACGCGTGATCGTGGTGAATTTGAGCGGGCGGGGGGATAAAGATTTGCAAAGCGTGCAAGAGGTATTAAAGGCTAGATCATGAGGTATGCCCAAACTTTCCAAGCCCTTAAAACCACCCATAAACCCGCCTTTGTGCCCTTTGTCACTTTGGGCGATCCTAGCTATGATCTGAGCTTTGGGATTGTCAAAACCCTGATTGATGCGGGCGTGAGCGCGCTAGAATTAGGTTTTGCCTTTTCTGACCCCATAGCTGATGGGCCCGTGATTCAAGAGGGCAACTTAAGGGCGTTGCGTCGGGCGAACATGGCGGCTAATTTTGAACTCTTAGAGCGTGTGCGTAACCTTGCGCCCAATATCCCAATAGGCTTGCTAGTCTATGCCAATTTGATCGTGCGCTTTGGGGTGGATCGCTTTTATGCCGCATGCGCAAAAAGCGGGGTGGATAGCGTGCTGGTTGCGGATGTGCCCTTGCGTGAGAGTGCGGAATTTATCAAAGCAGCCCACCAACACGCCATCGCCCCGGTTTTTTTAGCCACCCCCAATGCCAGCCCCAAGCATCTAGAGCACATCGCCAAGAATTGCCCTGCCTTTGTTTATGTTCTCGCCCGTGCAGGGGTAACAGGCACACAAGAACACCTAGCCACCACCCCCCAGCACATTCTACACACGCTCAAAAAGATCAGCCCCACCCCTTGCTTGTTGGGCTTTGGGATTTCACAGCCCTCCCATGTAACAAGTGCTTTAAGCATGGGGGCTGATGGGGTGATCTGTGGTTCGGCTATTGTGCAGATCATCGCCCAAAATTTGGAGCACCCCCCCAGCATGCTAGCACGCTTAAGGGAGTTTGTGGCGCAGATGGTGGGGGAGAGTTAGTTTTAGTTTCTTGCCAAAGGATCAACATGCAAACCACAATCGGGCAATATCTCTTGGATCGTCTGAAAAGTTATGGAGTCCAACATCTCTTTGGAGTCCCCGGGGATTATAATTTAGCATTTTTGGACTTGGTAGAAGATGACCCCCATATACAATGGGTGGGGAATTGTAACGAACTCAATGCCTCCTATGCTGCTGATGGCTATGCACGCTTAAAATCAATGGGGGCATTGCTCACGACCTTTGGGGTGGGAGAACTCAGCGCCATTAATGGCATTGCGGGTTCTTATGCTGAGAGCGTGCCGGTGGTGAAAATTGTGGGGATGCCCTCTAGGGGGGTTTTCCATAGCCGTAAGCTGGTGCACCACACTTTGGGCGATGGGGAGTTTTTAAAATTTTACAATATGTACGCAGAGGTGAGCGTTGCCCAAACAATCTTAAATAAGCAAAACGCCCAAAGCGAGATCGATCGGGTCTTGGGGGAGTGCTTTTTGCACAAAAAACCCGTTTATATTGGTCTGCCTGTCGATGTAACGCATATCCCCATTGAAACTTACGCCCCCTCTCCCCTTGTTGCCAAGAGTGATCCCAAGATTTTAAACGCCTTTTTAAAGGACGCTCAAGAATTATTAAGCAAATCCAAATCCCAAGTTGTGATGGCTGATTATGAGGTCAATCGCTACCAGTTCAACCAAGAACTCACACGCTTTATAGAGGCGGTGAATTTACCCATCGTTTCATTGGCAATGGGTAAGGGGGTCTTTGATGAAACCCACCCTAATTTTATTGGCGTTTATAATGGCATTCTGAGCGATGCTAGGGTTTCTTCTTTGATGAAGCATGCAGATTGCGCTATTTTGGTTGGGGTCAAGCTGACCGACTCGATCACGGCGGGCTTTCATTATATCCGTGAGCACCACCTTTCTATCCAAATCCACCCCTTTTATAGCCAAATTGGGGAAAAAACCTACGATGATATTTTAATGCAAGATGTCCTCAAAGCCCTAGCCCAGCTCAAGTTCCAAGCCAGTTTCCCTAAAGAGACACACCCCAAGACTCCCCATTTAAATGGCAAGCTCACCCAAGATAAGTTTTTTAAAATCATTCAAGAATACTTACGCCCCCATGATGTCTTGATTGCCGAACAAGGGACTTCATTTTTTGGCGCGATCTCTATGGTTTTGCCCAGCGGGGTGAGTTTTATTGGCCAGCCTCTGTGGGGATCGATTGGCTATACTTTTGGGGCACTGCTGGGCACTGCTTTAGCCAGCCCTGATCGGCGGCATATCTTGCTCATTGGTGATGGGTCCTTCCAGCTGGTCGCCCAAGAACTCTCCACCATGCTCAGAGAGAATATCACGCCCATTATCATTGTGATCAATAATGATGGCTACACGGTGGAGCGTTGTATCCATGGGCCCACACGCCAATACAACCACATCAACATGTGGCATTATTCCAAGCTGGCAAGTTTTTTTTGATGTCCATTTGGCTAGAGAGGTGGTGAGTTTTCAGGTTTCCAGTGTGGCAGGGCTCAGAGAGGCGCTCTGTGTTGCCCAGCAGAATTCTAAGCTCGCCCTGATTGAAGCATGCATGGATAAAAAACGATGCGCCCATTTTGTTAAAAAAAATTGGGGGCGTTATTTGGGGCACAGATTTAAATTAAGAAAATTTTAAGTAAAATAAAGTTAGGATTTTTGGACTTACGATAAGGAGGTTACATGAATATTCCCTTTTTAGGCGACCGCCAGCAACGAGTCCTTTATTGTTATACAATTTTTGGATTGTTGGGGTATGGGGCGTATGTCTTGATCAAAGAAATAATCCAAGACTCAGCTGACTGAGGTTCGCAATGTTACCCAGTGGTGTAAAAGCACAGCTTGATTGTGCTAGGGAGGATTTGCAAAGGGCGACAGAGGCATTTAGCGATCTAGAAGAACACAAGGTCTTTGGGCAGTGGTTGGCAAAAAGGTGCGTGGATTTTGAGGCACACAAAGCCAAGAGCCTAAGGTGCATGGCAGACCTAGAGCAAGAGGGCAGGGCAGAGGTTGTGATCGCCTTCTTTGGTGAAACCAATGCGGGCAAATCCACGCTCATTGAAACCTTACGCCTTTTCTTCAAGGAAGAGAGTAAGCTCCAACAGCAAGCGTCCTTTAAAAAAGTGCAAGCGCATTTTAAAACACTCAGCCCTAGAGAGCAAGAGCAAAGTTTAGGCTTGGCTGATGGGGCGATCATTGGGGATGGGAGAACTGATTTCACCAAAGACTTTACCCCCTATCATTTTACCCTGCGGGGGGGGGGGGGAACGAAACCTCTTTCACTCTATTAGATGTCCCTGGGATTGAAGGGCAAGAGGCAAAGGTTAGGGGGCAGATTGAAAGGGCACTTTTACAAGCCCATGTCATTTTTTATGTTAATCGAGAGTGTTCCCCAGAAAAGGGCACGCTAGCCAAAATCAAGAGCTACTTAAACGATCAAAGCCGGGTTTATTTTTTCTACAATAAGAGTGTAGCCAGTCCGGAAAGCTTGCAAGAACCCTTGATCCAAGATGATGAGGAACATGCCTTAAAACAAGCAGATGCCAGGATGCAAGAGGCTTTGGGGTCTTGCTATCAAGGGCACCAAGTCGTGCGCGCCCAAGCGGCGTTCTTGGCATTAGCCACGTGTCTGTGGCAAGAGGACGACTTTAAAGAGGGCGGGGGGAGTCAGTTTTCACACACTTGGCGCACGCAACAAAGATTCTTGAAAGAATACAGCGCACCAGAACTTTTAAAGCAGAGTAATTTAGATGTGTTGTGCCAATTAATCAAGGAGATAGGGGACACACAAGCAGAGATCATTTATCAAGACAGATGCCACAAGACCTCCCAAATCTTGATAGCATGCGCTGGGGATTTGCACCAAAGTGCCCAAGCCATGTTGGATAAAAATAATCAGCTTAGGGAACAAATGCCCGCTAGAATCTCTGAACTTAGATTGTTGCCCAGAAGAACGCGTGCATTTTTAGCAAGAGAGATGAGCCAAGCCCTCCAAGGTTTTAAAAGTGCCAGCGAGGATGCCGTATATGGCTACATTAGGCTAGATGTCAGCGATGGGGAGTTTAGGGAAGAAGCCAATGGAGTCTTAAGAAGGCAGTTTGATAAATTTGGTGATGTTTCCACCCAAAAAGTTAAATTGCGTCTCCAAGCATTCGAGGAAGATGTAAGGGCAGTCATGGCAGATTTTAACCACTTAGCCGAATCGGTTGAAAGTGGGGAAGTGTATTTAGGGCATCACCACGATCAAGAGTTTGACACAGATAGCGGGATTGATTGGTGGAAGTTAGGGGGTGCTGGGGCGACTATTGGGGGGTTATTAATGTTTGATTTGCTCAATTTTTGGAATCCGGCTGGGTGGATTGGCATGGGTGCTACGGCACTCTTGCTCTACAATGCGACACGCAAGTTTTTTGATAGCGACTTTAAGAAAAGAGAGCAACGCAAGGCTTTTAACAAGGACTTGGATGAGCAGATTCGCCACATAGAAGACAGGATCAAAGATTTTCTCGAAAATATCGAGCATGAACTAGAGGGTGTGGTAGAGAAGATCATTAAAAACCTAGAGGGCGTTTTGATCCAAAGAGAAGAGGGGTGCAAGACTTTACGCAATATTGCCATGAGTTTAGATAAGCGAGCTGGGAAACTCCAACTAAGGGGGAGAAGATAATGCAAGAGACACTAGAGACACTCCAACAAAAGAGGCAAATCTTAGATCGGCTTCAAGACTTCATCAAGGAGGGTTTGGGGATTGAAAAGTCCATGCAGGTTAAATTGGTTGAGGGGGGCTGGGAAGAAAAGATCGAACACGCCAAACAACATGGCAAATTAAAAGTGGTGCTTGTTGGGGGGTTTTCTGAGGGTAAAACTTCCATTGCGGCAGCTTGGTTAGAGAACTTAGACAAATCCCACATGAAAATTGCCCACGAAGAATCTTCCGATCAAATTGATGTCTATGATGCAAAGGGGTGTATCCAGCTGGTGGATACACCCGGTCTCTTTGGGTTTAAACAAAAGCGCGGTGATACCGGTGAAACCCAAGAATACCAAAAGATCACCGAAAAGTATTTGAGCCAAGCGCATTTGATCCTGTATGTGATGAACCCAACTAATCCCATCAAGGAGAGCCACAAAGAGGAATTGTGTTGGCTATTTAAGGAGCTCGATCTCTTACCCAGAAGCGTGTTTGTGCTCAGTAAATTTGATAAAGTGGCAGATCTCAAAGATGAGGGGGACTACGAACACCATTTGGCGATCAAACAAGAGAATGTGCGTGGGCGCTTGCAAGAGATGATCGGATTAGATGAGGGACAAGCCAAGAGTTTGGACATTGTGGCGGTGGCGGCTAACCCATTTGGTAAGGATAGGGGCGTGGAATATTGGCTTGAACACCTAGAGGAGTTCCACCGCTATTCACACATTGAATCGTTGCAAAAAGCCACTGAGGCAAAAAATTGCAGCCAATGGTGGGGTTGAGAGCTTGATTTTAAAAGCCCAAAAAAGCGTTCTAAGCGATTTGTTGCACCCTTGCTTAAAAAAGGGGCAGGGCATGTTAGAAAAGATCGGTGCAGAGATTAGGGCTTTGCAAGAAACACATGCAAAGATGTCTGCAGATTTAGGGGAGCTCAAACAGAACATAGAGACTAGCAAAGAGAGCTTAGAGGCATTCTTTGCCGATCACTTCAAACGCTTGTTGGAGAATCTTGAGGAAACGGGCTTGAATAATATTAAGGAGTTTTTGGAAAGGTGGATTGGGGCGGGAGGTAGCGTCCTTAAAAACACCATTGAGGAAAAATTCAACCAAGAAAAAGCAATTATCGATGTGGAATTTGCGTCCATCGCAACCAAATTTGAGACAGAGGCAAGCGATTTTGAGAAAATCCTAAAGGGTGTCAAGTATTTTACCGGGACAGGAACCGCTACTGGCGCAGCCAGCATGCTAACGGGTATGCTTGAGGGCTTGGGCTTGGGGGCAAAAGCCTTGAGCAGAGTTACGGCTATTTTAGGTGCTGTAACTATTGTGCTGGAAACTATTGAGCGGATTTGGGAAGGGATTAAGAAATCAGAGTTGGAGGAGGATAAGAAAGAGCTAAGGGCTGAGGTGGAAAAGGTCAAAGAAGATGTGTTTAAAATCATTGGCCAGTTTTACCAAGAAGGTCTTGAAGCTTATGAAGACTTGAATCTAGCCATTATCAATCTTAAAAATGAGATTAAGTCTTCAAAGGAGCGTCAAAAAACACTGGAGGATTGGATAGCGCATGGCAAGACCATAGAAGCATGATGGGTGTTGCTTTGGTCCTAAGATAGGTGAAAGCCCGTGCTGGCAAACTTGATCACTTTATCGATCATAGGTTTTGTTGTGGTGGGGTTGGTGGGCTATGTCGTGGGCAATATCAAAACACATGGTTTCATCAAAGGCGTTTTTTGGTCTGCTCTGGGCACCACGCTACTGGTTTGCCTTGTGCGTTTTATATTCTTTGATGGTGGCTTGATCTCTCTTTTGATCGCCCTTGCTTTATTGATTTTTTCCTATTTTCAAGAGGGCAACTTCCTATCTATTTATATCGCCCTTGGACTATCATTCTTCTTGCTCTTTGCCCATAAAGACCTCTTACATCTTTTGATCGCTGTGGGCACTCTGCTTTTTTTCATTGCGGGCTTGTGGTGGGGTTTCTAGCAATTCTTGTGTGGACTATTAGAATCGACCCCTTCTAGCTTAGTCCCCTAACATTTTTTCTATAATCGCCATATGTTTTTCCATGCTCTCCTCCAGATCAAACTTTTTGATCCGCTCCAAGCCCTTTTCTATGCATTGTTTTCTCAAGACCTCATCCATTAGGGCAACTTCTAATTGCCTGGCGATGTCTTGGACATCGTGAGGGTTACAATAAAATCCTGCATCGCCTAAGATTTCTGGCATGCACGAGAGATGGCTGGTCAAGATGACACATTTAGCCTGCATGGCCTCTACCATGGGCAAACCAAAACCCTCCGCCCAACTCCCAAACCATAAAAGTCGGGCGTTGGCATAGAGGGTTTGCAACAGCGCATCAGAGATGTGGCCCAAGTTGATCAAAAAGTCTTCTGATTTGATTCCTAAATGGTCGGTGTTGATACCAGGTCCTGCCAACACCACCTTAAAACGCTGTTGCAACGCTTGGGGCAAGAGTTTAAACGCCGCGATCAAATTTTTAGCATTCTTGCGTGGCGATCCAGCCCCCACGACCAAAATAAATTCCCCCAAGTTAGGGGGCAAATTGGCGTAACTGCCCTTGTATTCCCGCACCCCATGGTAGATCACATGCACCCTAGATTCTGCAAATCCAAAGGTTTTCAGGATATCTGATTTGGTGGATTGGCTAATGGTGATCACTTCTGTATAAGCAGACATCCGCGGATAAACATAGTGTGCCCACCGCGCCCGATCTTCATCAGACAAACACCATGCCTTTGGATCGCACAAAGGCAGGTCATGGATAGTGCCCAAGATTTTTTTTAGCCCTAAGGGGAAGAGCCATAAAGCCCGGTTCAATGTAGAGATCAAAGGTTTGATTACAAGGGGCTTTGTTGCACCTAAATAACATATTCCACACCAGCTTATATCTTAAAAATAAATAAAATTTTTGTGGCAACAGGTCCCGCAATGTTCTTAAAAGATTTTTGAAAAATTGGGAAAACCCAGCCCGGGCGGGCGTTTTGGCGTGTTGCGTTAGTGGTTGTTCAGATGGCTTAGCAGAGAGAGAGAGAGCGGAATTTTTCCAAATCTTCCAAATTATCAAAGAGCATTGGGGCACGCCATAATGTTGGGTTATTAAACAAATTGAGATGATACAGCCCATCCTTAACAACCAGCTGTATGCTGACATCGTCCTTATTCTCAAAGTGTTTTTCGAGGGCTTTAATCAAGGTCAGCGTGTAATACCCAAGACCGGTCAAATCATATAGAAGAATCGAAGCATTAACAACAATCTTTTTCAAAAAACCTCCAAATGTGTAGTTTAAAACCCATAGACATAATTCACATATGCACTCACCACCCGCCTTAGGGTGTAACTCTCTTGAGAACCCGGACCAGCGATCTTAAGATAGCCATTAACTTTTGTGTTGGTGGCTTGGAAGTAGGGGTCATTAATGGTGGGGATGCGCACGCCTAGCTCAAAGCCTTGGTGCTTAAAGTGAAACCTAAAGCCCACATTCACAATCACCTGTATATAAGTGGGGTTAAAATGCGCGCTGTAGCCCTCTTTGGGGTTTTTGGACTTTTTATAGGCATTTTGGTAAAAATCCTCCATGCTGATGCACTCAATAGGCATAAAATTAGCATCTAGGGCTAGATATTGGCATTTATTTTTGGCATAGCTTTTATCCATCAGCCAGCTACTCCCCCCAATCATCACCCCCCCAAAGAGCCCATAACCCCAATGCCCCTTTTCATAGAAGTTATATAGGAAATCCAAACCTGCGCCATAGAAAAAATTAATAGAGGGTTGGGTGGCTGGGGCATAAATGGGTTTTTGGGTGCGGGCATTAAAGCCAATTTGTGCCCTGTAGGCATAATCCCCCCCTTGTGCGCTAAAAAAGCCGTAGTAACGCAAACCAAATCGTTTTTTGTAGCCAAAAAATTGTTTGTAGCCCGCTTGTAAATTGCCCCCATACAGATTGCCCTTGTAAATTTGGGTGGGGTAACTCCTGCCGGGCATGCTAAAGGAAATATGATAGCGCAAATCTTGGATCAAAAAGCCCGTTACATTTTGTTTGTAAGTGCTGTTAAAATAAGAATACTCAAACCCCCCGCCCACAAAAGCCCCGTTTTTTTCGGCATTTAAAAACATGCTCCCCGCCACTAAAATTAAGCCTAGCCTACGCATAAGCCTTGATCCAATCTGCCACCATAGACGCACTCCCATGCGCTAGGTAGGTGCGGATTTTTTGGGATTGTTCAAAAAAGCGTTGGCGATCCATGCTGTGGTAAATTTCTAATAAGTTAGTTGCATTCAAGCTCTCTTGGACCAGCTCGGTGTGTAGCATGGTTTTCCCCCGCCCGGGGCGTTCATTATGCAAGGCATTATAAAAGATATTGGCTAGCCCAATGCAGGTGAGTTTGACCAAATTTTTAGCGATGAAAAAATCTAGGGGTCTTGCCTTGTAGCCCAACACAAAGGGCGTGCCAATCAAGGTCGCCTCTAGGGTGGCTGTCCCGCTACAAATAAAAGCAAAGGCACTTTCATACAGGCTTTTATGCGTGTCATAGGAGATTTCAAACATGTCTAAATCATCCCCATACAATGCCCTTAAATCCTCGCCCTGCAAACTCTTAGGCACAACCAAAACATGCTTTTCAGGGATTTGTTTGGCGACTTCTACAAAAATGGGGAACATCGTGCGGATTTCTTGCTTGCGGCTACCGGGCATAAAGACCACGCCCTCCCCTTGCGGGCTGCTCTTTTGGTAGGCAATCTCATCTAAGAGGGGATGCCCTACAAATACCGCCTTGTGTTGGTAAAATTGGAGCTCAAAGGGCAAGATAGCCGCCAATTTATCGCAATTAGCTTCAATGATGGGGGCGCGGTAAGCCTTCCACGCCCACACTTGGGGGAGGATGTAGTAAATAATGGGCTTATTGGGCGTGATTTTTTTTAATGCGTTTGGCTAGGGGGATGTTAAAAGAACTAGAGTCCATCAGCAAGATCAAATCGGCTTGCTTGGAGAGTTCCACCATCGCCTTAAGGGCTTTGTAAAAAAACAACAAACGGCTAAAAACCTCCTTAAAGCCCATCACGCTAAAGGACTTGGGGCTAAATAGGGGTTTGTCTTGGGGTTCTAAAGGCTCATAAATGCCTAGCCACTCAATCCCGCTTAAATGTGTGCGTAAAGCCTGCAAATGCACATTAGAGCTCACTTCTAGGGCACTCACAAGGACTTTCATAGCTTTTCTCCAAAAAAGCGGTGATACCCGCCGGGCTTATTGGTTTGGGGGGGGCGGCTTAAAACTAAATCGCCCTCTTGCACCGGCTCGCTGATTGTGCTCCCTGCGCCAATGATCACATGATCGGGGATATTCAGCGGGGCGAGCAGTTGGGTATCACTGCCAATAAAGACATTTTTACCAATGGTGGTTTTGTGCTTAGTCTTGCCATCATAATTGCAGGTGATCACACCCGCACCGATGTTGCTGCCCGTATCAATTTCACAATCGCCCAAATAGCTCAAATGCCCGGCTTTCACGCCCTTTAAGCGGGCGTTTTTGAGCTCGACAAAGTTACCGATGTGGCTATCGCTGATGTGGCATTTAGGGCGCACATGGGCTAAAGGGCCAATATCGCTATTTTCAATCTGGCTTGCCTCGATCACGCTATGGGCTTTGATATGGGCATCTTTGAGCAGACAATCCCCCACCAAGCGCACGCCCTGCTCTAAGACACAAAGCCCCTCAAAACGCACCTGTTTTTCTAGGTAGATCGTGTGGGGCATTTGCATTTGCACGCCTGCAGCCATCGCCTCTTGACGCAATCTCTCCAACATCTGATCTTGGGCGTGGGCGAGTTCTTGTTGGGAATTAACCCCTAAAAAGGCTTTAGGATTAACAAAAATAGGCGTGATAACATGATCGCGACCACCCAGTCTAACAAGCTGGGTTAGGTAGTATTCTTTTTGGGCGTTGTTACAATCTAGCTTGGGTAAAAACTCTTGTAAAAATGCTCGGCTAAAGAGATACACCCCGGCATTCAAGGTATCGATCTCTAATTCTTGCGTGTTGGCATCTTTTTGTTCAATAATGGCTTGCACTTGCTGATCTGCGATCACAACCCGCCCATAACCCTCTTTATTTTCTAGGCTAAAAACCCCGATCGCATTGTCTGCCCCACTTTCTAAAAAAGGACTCTAGGGCTTGCTTGTTGATTAAGGGCATGTCAGCATTGAGAATCAGTAAGCGGGGGTGGGCAGTGGCTAGGGGCTTGTTTTGATCTAAAAGCGCGCCCCCCGTGCCCGGGTAGTGGGCGTGATCTTGGAGGTGGATATGGATTTGATTCCCGTATGCGTTAAAACGCTCCTTAATCATTTGGGCGATGCGCTCATGTTGGTGGTATAAGATGATGTGCAAATCATCGCTCACTTCTAAGGCGGTTTGGATCACATGGGCTAACATTTCCTGCCCGCAAATTTTGTGCAACACTTTGGGTAGGCTAGAGTGCATGCGTTTGCCCTCCCCGGCGGCCAAAATCACAACTGATAGAGCCATTTTCTCCCTTTAGGCGTTTTTAACATCTGTGCTATTATACTTAAAAGTTTTTGATCCCACTCCTTTAAAGGTCTTGTGTGTTTAGGCTGGTTTTCTGTTGGGCTGTGTTGGCGTTCTCTTTATTGTTTGGAGCTGACCCAGCCCTTCCAAAAGATCCCATTATCCCTACAATCAATCTCTCTTTGAGCGCGCCCCACACCCCAGATCAGCTAGTAACGACTTTAAATGTCGTGCTGGTGCTCACCCTCTTGGTGCTCGCCCCCTCCTTGATCTTGGTGATGACCAGTTTTATCCGCATTTTGGTGGTGTTTTCTTTTTTACGCACGGCACTAGGCACGCAACAAACCCCCCCCACGCAAATTTTGGTTTCTCTAGCCTTGATTTTGACCTTTTTTATCATGGAGCCCGCTGCTAAAAAGAGTTATGACACCGCCATTAAACCCTATTTAGCCCAAAAGATTTCCTACACCCAAGCCTTTGAGATCGGCATTGTGCCCTTTAAAGAGTTCATGCTCAAAAACACCCGTGAAAAGGATTTAGCCCTCTTTTTTAGAATCCGCCACTTAGAAAACCCCAAAACCCCCAGTGCCGTCCCCTTAAGCGTGCTCGTGCCCGCCTTTATGATTAGTGAGCTCAAAACGGCGTTCCAAATTGGCTTTTTGCTCTATCTGCCTTTTTTTGGTGATTGACATGGTGGTTAGCTCCATTTTAATGGCGATGGGGATGATGATGCTCCCCCCGGTCATGATTTCCTTGCCCTTTAAGATTTTTGGTTTTTTATTTTGGTTGATGGGTTTAATTTGCTAGTGGAAAATTTGGTGGCGAGCTTTAAACATATCTCTTAGGGCGGGGTTTGGGGATGAGGGTAAAAGCGCGGTAAAGAAATGAGAAGCAGAGCAGCACAAACAAGGCTTTAAAAAAGCAATTCGCTTTGGGCGTGTAACTCCATAAATTCTTTGGTTGTGGTGTAAAAACGCCCCTGAGCTTGGGCTTTGAGAATGGCAGGCGTGTAGTATAAACTGAATAAAAAGATGAAGGCGATATTTAAAATGTGGGCTAAGACCAACACGAGGGGGACGGATTTAAGCCTTTTGATCGCAAAGAGCACCAACACATCTAAGAAAAGCACCACCGCCAAAAGATTTAAAAACATGTTGGCTTTGACAAAAATACGCCCCATTAACAAACCCGCATCATAGGGGGTCATGGCTAGATAAGATAAGATTGTGGGGGCTTTAAAAACCACGGGAGCCACGCCCATACCCGAAAAAGCCACAACCCCAACGCCCACGCCCAGCAACAATAAGAAGAATACCCCCCACAAACGCACTAACATGTTAAAAGAGGAAATAATAAGCGGCGGTGAAAGCCCAGTCGCGCTTGAGATAAATATCGGTGTTATAAAACTCCGTGCCATTGGGATGTGTTGTGTAGGACGCACGCATCATGGGGATTTTCACCCCAAATTGGATGGCACTATGCCGCGCGATCACCAAACGCACGCCCGCATTCACCATCCATTGGAACTGGGTTTTATTCACTTGGCTAGCTGTCCAAGTATTGCCCCCCACAGCCACGCCCCCAAAGACACCCAGATTAAAATTATCCCCGGTGAATAGATTGAGGAGCAAATCAAGCCCCACACCATAACCTGAGAGGTTAAAAGTGTTCTTGCCAAAATTGACATTGTCATTAGAAACAAGGGTGCCAAAATTGGTGAGCCCCCAGTTATAAAAGCCATAATAACGCAAGCCAATCCAGCCCTTTTGCCCAAAAAGCTGGTTGTAACCCACATGGATTCCCACGCCCTGCGTGATCGCACTGCGGCTGGGACCTTTAGACAAATCTTGACCACGCAGACGGGCTTTAAAGCTGGATGCCCCCACCTCATACATCACACCCACAAAAGCCGCACTCTGCTCGGCTTGCAAACCACCCACCAAAGCCCCCATCCCTAAAACCCAATTTAAAAAACGCTTAGAGCACATGCAAAACCCCCAATCTTTTTTGCAGATCGAACAATTTGGATAACCTTTAAGCTCTCACCGCCAATTTGCTAATCGCCTCAGCATGCATGTCGTCCATGTGCGTGCGTAACACTTTAGAATACATATCCACCAAGCGATTCGCCTCAATCAAACGCGTCATCTCAATAACGGCATTAACATTGCTCTTTTCTAAAAAATTCTGGCGCACAATGGGTGCGTTGAGTTCTACCCGTTCGGCGGTGCGATCCAAAGGGTAGGTATAAAGATTATTACCCACTTTTTTTAAGAGTTTTTGGCTTTGAAAGCCCACCACCGCTAACGCCCCCCCGGGCACCTCCTCATTCCCATCTCTAAAAATAAACATCCCCAGTAGGCCCCACACTAAACCCCGCTCCCGGGAGCATTTGAATCCCTATCCCACCCTCAAGCCCACCACGACTAAGGACATGGTAGCCCTCTTTGGTGCTCAAAAAGCCTTGTGAGTCGATGGTGAAACTCCCATCACGGGTATAGGCGACCCCTTGGGGGGTTTGCACGGCAAAGTAGGCATTGGGATCGCTCAAGGCAAAATCTAACGGGTTATCTGTTTTTGCCATAGGACCTAAGCTGTAATCGGTGTAACTCTCTACGATGATGGGGACGCGGTTTAAATTGCGATTCAAATACTGCGCAGCCTGCTTAGTTTGATCGGGTAGGGGCAATTTATCGCGGTAATTTTGATACAAACGCAAAAAGTCGCCCACCACCACATCATCGCGTTTAAACCCGGCGGTGTTGAGGTTGGCTAAATTATTAGAGATTTGATCTAAGCGGTTAAACTCACTAACCATGCCCCCTGTTGCTGCATAGTAACCATTTGTCATGCAAAACTCCTATTCTTTTAATTGTGCTATTATAGCTTAAAAAGAAGGATAAGTTTGCAAGAGACGATCCAACATTTCCAAACCCTCTTTAGCACTTGGGGTTACTTGTTGTTGTTCTTTTATTCGCTGGGGAGTGGGTATGTGGGGATTGTGGTGGCGGCTATTTTAAGCTCAATGGGGCACATGGATTTGGCTAAGAGCATGGTTGTGGCAGGATTGGGGAATGCGGTGGGGACGAGCTTATTAATGCTCTTGGGGCGTTATCAAAAAAAGGAATTGCGCGCCTATTTGGTTAAGCACCGCCGTAAATTTGCTCTGGTGCATGTGTGGATTTACAAATACGGGCTATGGCTCATCTTTTTTAATAAATACCTCTATGGGGTGAAAACCATTGTGCCCCTAGCCATTGGCTTTAGTAAATACAGCCTTAAAAAGTTTCTGTGGCTCAATGTCCTTGCTTGTGTGCTTTGGGCACTTGTTTTAGGCTTGTTGGCTTTTTATGCGAGTGCTTGGATTGGGGCTTTAATGGATCGCATGAGCGGGTATTCTTATTTAGTGCCCCTTGGATTTGTGCTCCTCATTGTTGCATTGTATGTTTGGATTGCCAGACTAAGCCGCAAACGCCATTAAGCAAAGATTACGCCTAGCGGGGTAGAATAAACCTATTTTGACAAGGAGAGTCCATGAAAAGAGTGTTCTTGCTATCTGCGTTAATGATTTTGGCTGGCTGTGGTGCCCCTTCTGCAGGTCCTAAACCCCAAGCCCAAAATCCATCACAATGTGCTAGCCCGGCTAAACAAAAACCCAAAACGCTCACCAACCCCAACCCCCAACCCCAAGATGAATGCCCGGACAATGGAGAGCCCAAACAAGTGGAGTAGCTAAAAAATCCGTGTAAAATCCAAGAAAAATTGCGGGTTTTTGTAGCTATCAATAAAAGTTAATATCCCTTCTTGTCCGTCCTTGTTGCGGATGTCTAGGTTTTGTCTTCTCTCAATCAAGGGGATACGCACCCCCAAACTCCATTTAAATTGATTGACCCGCACGCTCAAGCCCATAACAGCGTTAATATTGGCATCGGTGCGCACTTGGGCTTGATCTTGCAAAAAATGCGCGCTCCAAATATTAAAAGTGGTGAGCAACCCCCCAAAGACTCCATAGGCTTGGATTTTAACCCGCCCATTGGGGGCTTTGCGAATCTTGCTGTAAAAATTGGTGAGGGCATTCACGCCAAAGCCCAAGCTGTAGCGGTTGGTGTCCATGAGGTTGGATTGATTGTAGCGTTGCATGTAGAGGTAGCGGTATCCAAAATAGCCATAGTAGGATACGCCAAAAAAAGGGGTGAAGTATTTTTGGTAGCCCCCTTGTAATTGCACGCCCAACCTCAAAGAGTTAGAGAGGAAATGATCGCTGGAAAAGGAGAGCAAGGGGGCTTGGGGGGGTGGGACTTGGGGGAGGGGGGTGGGGGTGGTGCTGATGCTGGGGAATGTGGGGACTGGGGGGAGGGGACCTGTGGTGTAGGGGGGGTTAGGGGGGAGGGGGTAGGATTGTGCGGGTTTAAAGTTTTTAAGCGCACTGGTGGCGGTGCTGGCGTTGGTGATTGCGGTTTGTGTGGGGGCAAGTTCGGTTTTCAAAGCGTTGATGAGCGTGCCGGTTTGGTTACTCAAATAGCCAAAGTAGCCCAAAAACATCGCCTGTGCCCACCAGTTATACCCACACACGGCATAGCCTTGTGAAAAATCCAAACCGATGGCTGGCGAATCGTAGCAGTATTTCACATTGGGGCTGTTCCACTTTGAGGTAACTTCGTGCTTTTGAGAAGCCGAAGGGGTAGCAGGGGGACCATTGTATCCACTAGCCCCGGGCACTAAACTCATCAGCCACACCGGGTTATCCACAAAGGTTTGGAGCATGGCAGGCACAAACTGATTGACATAGGCATTGACAAAGTTGGTAACAGGATCAAAATGACCACTCGATAGATCGTTTTCAATGGAGCTGTATAGTTTCGAGTTAGTGAAATTGCCCACAAAACCAGCCCCTCCCACATAGCTATTCATGAGATTAAAGAAATTTTGCATGCCTTGTTGGGCTTGTTGGGCACTCACACCACTACAACCCCCTTTGGCACAATCTGAGGGGCTAATCCAAATATTTTTGATCTTATTGAAATCAAACAAAGTCCCCCAAATATCAGCCATGCTCACCCCGGCTTTTTTTGGCTTCTTTTTGAAAGTTTTTCAAGTCAGTCTCTGTCCCTCCTTGGTAACCACAGCTATTGATACTGCCTGCAGTGTTGTTAAGAATGATGTCAAACACGCAAGTGTCGCCCGCATCAATATAGGAGGCATGCGCAGCATTATTGAGAAAAAAGGTCTTTCCACTGGCATAATCAACCCATTGGTTGTGGAAAGCCCGCCCCACAATTTCTGTTAGACCGGTGATTTGGTTGAGTGCTTGCGTGATTGCTGTATTTTTGGCATCGGTGAGAGTGGTGAGTTTTTGCATGTTATTCACAGCGATTTTTTTGATTAGCCTCCCCAATGTTTTGTATATCTTTACTGGTTATGCTGATGATCTTATTGATTTCATCGCCTAGGGCTTGCAAAGCGATTGTGGTTTGTTGGGGCGTGAGATTGGCGACACTGGTTTTATTCAAAGGGGCGGGAAGGGGGAGGAGGGTATAGGGGATTCCTAAATTATCGGCTGTTGTCTTAATCTGGGCATTAACCTTATTAAAATAATTGATGGCATCTGTTAGGATTATTTTGTTTTTTTTTGTTGTATTGGCTCACTGCGTTTTGATAATTTTGGAGTGTGGTTTGTGCTTGGTTGATGAGTTGTTGGTTTGCGGCTTTGTAGGGATCGATAATCGTATTCTTTAGGTATTGTTGGTAGGTGCTCAAGCTACTATCCAAATTTGCCATTAAATCTTTGGCACCGGGATTTTGGACTAGGGCGTTGATTTGGGCAATAAGCTGGTTGAGAGCAGACGAGGCGGGGTTGGCATTGATGAGTTGTTGGGCGAGATTCTGGAGGGCTTTAATGGTTTGTTCTCTATTATTTTTGAGATCGGCGAGGGCTTGATCAAAAGCGCTCAACTTGGCTTTATAAATCTGTTCTGCTTTGGTATTAATAGAAGTATTGCTCACGCTCTCCATCACATCGCCCTGCCCGGCATCTAAGCCAAAGGACATAAAAGCCCCGTCTAAATAAGAGGCAAAGGGGTGGGCTAGGAGTGGCAAAGCGCATAGCCAGAATAGACATGCCCTAATAACCGCCCTTTTTAAGAGAGATTTTTGCATCACCAACCCGACATTTAAAACACTTTCGTAAAGTTCATAAAAAGATTAGCGCTCTTGTAGTTATCAAGGATGGTGAGCGTTTTGAGGGCTCCGGTGTTGCTAGGGACTCTGATCAACCTTTCTTGGTTGGCTAGGGGCATGTGGATTCCCAAGCTCCATTTGAATTTATCAAAACGCATGCTGATCCCAAAGACCGCATCGATGTTGGCATTGTTACGCACATAGGAAGGGTTTGCCCCGCCAAAACGCGCACTCCAAATATTAACCACCCCCAAAAGCCCCCCAAAAAGCCCGTAAGCATAGACCTTAACACGCCCCCGCCTATCCTTGCGGAATTTGCTATAAATATTGATCAAGAGATTAGCCCCTATCCCCAAACTATAACGATTCATGCTAGCGGCGTTTTCCAGACTGCGGACAAATTTATCCATGTAAAAATAGCGGTAGCCAAAATAACCATAGTAAGCCACCCCAATAAAGGGGGTGAAGTATTTTTGATCGCCTCCTTGTATTTGTAAGCCTAGCTGTAAAGAGTGGGATTGTAAGATGATGTCATTTGAGGGTTTAGAAATGGTGCCCCTGCCTTCTAAAACACTCCCTAGCCCCACGCCCATCCCCACGCTTAAGAGTGGTCCGTTTAGGTAAGAATAGGGGTGGGCATTTAGACAGAGAGCCAAACAACATGCTAGAAAAGTTATTTTTTTGATTGCCATAAAAGCTCCATAACCAAAACAAGGGCTTCACCCAAACCTAAATTATAACACAATGCGCCTTATAGCCGTGCTGGCAATCCGTGCGGTCATGCCCGTGTGCGTAAAAAACTAAAAGCGGGCAGTTTGGCGGGGAGTTTTACCGGGTTGGTGTTCCCGCTATGGATACTCTCTAACTCCCGCCCATCTAAGAGGATGATTTTAAACAAACTCAGGTAGTGTTTGCCCTCAAAGCTATAAAGCTTGCCAATCTCATTGGTGGTGGGCTCAAAAGGCGCGCCATAGGGCAAGACCACTTCATAGACTTCATTGGGGCGGGTGGTGAATTTGCACAAAAAATATTCCCCATTTTCCAGCACCTCCCCATTGACCTGAAAATCCCCCTCGCTGATGGCGGATTTAAAATTTTGGGTGTCTAGGCGTTGGTGGGGGCGTTGGATCAAATAGCCCTCTGTAAAACCCCGATTTTTAAGCGTGGCGAGTTCGGCTTGGTAGAGGGCGGGGCGGTGTTGGTTGTTATAATAATCCTCTATAGCGGTGCGGTAGGTTTTGGTGGTGATGGCGGCGTAATAACTGGATTTGGTGCGCCCCTCAATTTTTAAGGCACTCACCGCTTGGCTATCTAAAATCGTGGCGATGTGATTAGCCAAGTTTAAATCTTTGGCATTTAAAATGTGTGTGCCAATACCCTCCTCTTCTTCTAGGCGCATCATCACGCCCGTATCGGGGTTTTTGATGTAGTATTCATAGTCAAAACGGCAATCATTGGCACAGCTCCCCCGATTGGGTACACGCCCATGTTGCAAGGCTGAGATCAAACAACGCCCCGAAAAGGCAAAACACATGCTCCCATGCACAAAAACTTCTAATTCCAAATCGGGTAATTCTTTTTTGATCGCTACGACATCATTTAAGCTCATCTCCCTAGCGACCACGATCCGCTTAACCCCCATTTCATAAAAAAGCCCGTGCGTCTAAGACATTCATCACATTGGCTTGTGTGGATAGATGGATGGGGATATGGGGGGTGAGCTTTTGGGCTAATTTTAAAACCCCGATAGTGGCAATAATCAAGGCATCGACCTTGCAATCGGCTAGCTTGGCTAAATGCTCCTCTAAAAGTTTAATTTGGGAGTTAAACGGGAAGGCGTTCAGCGTGGCGTAAAATTTCTTGCCTTGAGCGTGGGTGAGGGCGACCCCCTGCTTAAAACTCTCTAAATCAAAGTTCTTAGAGGCACGATTCCTTAGCGAAAACTGCCCCAAGCCTGCATAGACCGCATCGGCACCATATTCTAGGGCGATTTTAAGCTTGGCTAGATTGCCCGCTGGGGCTAAAAGCTCCGGGCGTGCTTGGGGATTCAAAAAAGCCACTGGGTGTTAAAATTATTGCTTTTTTGCCAAAGGCGGCGATCAAGGCTTCAATATCGCTTTCACTGGCGGCACTCTCATTATCATCGCCAATGATATAAGAAGCCGAGCTGACCCGTTTAGAATCTTCAATATTGCCTTCAAATAAGGAGTTCATGTATTGGGTTAGAGCACGCATGACATTGATCACCCGTTCGATCTTTTGGCGGTGGATGTCTTGGAATTGCATAATGTCCATCGCCTGCATGGAGCTATCCACACACCCCTCTGCCATCTCTTTAATGACATCCATGCTTGCCAAAATCTCCTGTGTTTGGGCTAAGGAAGTTTGGAATGTTTGGATCAGTGGGAAAGTTTCTGCTAGGGTTTCAAAAATCTCCAAGTGCTTTTGCATGGGGGCTTTGATCGCTTTGAGAGTCTTGATAATGCTTTCAGAACTCACATTGATATAATCGAGCTGATCGAAAATCTGGGTGGCTTTGACCTCCGAGTCGCGAGTTACATCATCAAGTTGGTGGACGACCTTATGCTCTTCGGTGGGGGGTGGGGGTGGCCACTCCTCAGAATCCACCTTGCCGTATTTGTCGGCTAATTTCTTATCCACTTTCATGTAATGGGAGTATTTTTCGGCGTTCGTGCCCTCCTTTGGGGTATTGTTTGTGCCCTGATCGCCCTCTGCTTCTTTATCCAAAGGCTCGATCGCTTCCAAACCCCCCCCACTCATCAAGGCATCTAGTTCTTCTTGAGTCATCCATGCTCCTTAAATAATGGTGCTATTATAGTTGTTTTTACTTGCGTGTGCTTTAAATCATTGCGCCTTAGAGACCAAAACAGCCTCCATCATCGCATCCAAATCCCCGTCCAAAATCGCCTCCACATTGCTATAGGCGATCTCGCTGCGCGCGTCTTTGATCTGTTGGTAGGGGGCTAAAACATAGCTTCTAATTTGATGCCCCCAACCAATCTCGCTTTTTTCCTCCACACTGCCCTGATCGCGTTGCTTTTGGAGTTCTAGCTCATAGAGTTTGGATTTGAGCATTTTTAAGGCGGTCGCTCTGTTCTTGTGTTGGCTGCGATCATTTTGGCATTGCACCACGATTCCGGTCGCAAAATGCGTGATACGCACAGCCGATTCGGTCTTATTCACATGTTGCCCGCCCGCCCCGCTGGCACGATAGGTGTCAATTCTAATATCCTTATCCTCAATGACAATATCAATGTCATCATCTACTTCAGGGCTGACCTGCACGCTCGCAAAACTGGTGTGCCTTTTGCCATTGGCATTAAAGGGGGACATGCGCACAAGGCGGTGCACCCCATTTTCATTTTTCATGTAGCCATAAACATTGATCCCCCGAATAATAAATGCCGCGCCCTTAATGCCCGCCTCCTCGCCCTCTTGGTAATCCAATAATTCCACCTTAAAGCCCTTGCGTTCTGCCCAACGCAAATACATGCGATAAAGCATGCTCCCCCAGTCTTGGCTTTCTGTCCCCCCCGCCCCGGGCTGGATACTCACTAAGGCATCCATGCTGTCATGCTCATTAGAGAGCATAACGCCCACCTCCATGCTCTGCACCCGTGCTGAGAGTTTGGGGGCTTCCTCAAAGAGTTGTTGGAGGGCCAATTCATCATCTTGGGTGAGCTCAAAAAGCTCGGTGGCTTCTTGCAAAGCATTTTGCGTGAGCGCATAACTTTCTAAGAGCCTCTCTAAACGGGCTTTTTCTTTATTCTTTTGGGCGGCTAAAGCCTTGTCTTGCCAAAAGAGCGGATCGGCTTGTTGGGCAATGAGAGTGGCTAATTCCTCTTGTAAATTCTTAGGTTTGATGATTTGGGCGATGTTGCTACATTTGCCTTGTAGCTCCTTGAGCAACTCGCTGTATTGGTAGGCATCCATGCGTGTTCCATTTGGTTTTTTTTGTGCTATTATACACCATTGTCTATTCGATCAAGTGGATAAAAGAGAGGATCAACCATGTATATCCAAAAGGTTTTAAAACACATTGAGGAAGCCTATCCTCACCAAAAAGAGTTCCAACAAGCCGTGGCTGAAATGTTGCATTCTCTAGCCCCCCTTTTGAAAAAAGAGCCCCAATACGAAAAACACGCCATTTTAGAACGCTTGGTCGAACCCGATCGGCAGGTTTTCTTCCGTGTGGTGTGGATGGATGATGCGGGCAGAGTCCAAGTCAATCGGGGTTGCCGTATCCAATTTAACGCCACAATTGGACCTTACAAGGGGGGGTTGCGATTCCACCCCAGCGTGAATGCCAGTATCATTAAGTTTTTGGGTTTTGAACAGATTTTCAAAAACGCCCTCACCACTCTTAACATGGGCGGGGCTAAGGGGGGGAGCGATTTTGATCCTAAGGGCAAGAGCGAGGCAGAGATCATGCGTTTTTGCCAAGCCTTTATGGACGAGCTTTACCGCCATGTGGGTGCGCTAACTGATGTGCCCGCTGGGGATATTGGCGTGGGCACGCGCGAAATTGGCTATTTGTTTGGGCGTTATAAAAAGTTGGTGAATCGCTTTGATGGCGTGCTGACGGGCAAGGGCTTAGATTGGGGCGGGAGCTTGGTTAGAAAAGAGGCAACCGGGTATGGCTGTGTCTATTTCGCCCAAGAAATGTTGGGGGCTAGAAAAGAAGGCTTGGAGGGCAAGATATGCAGTGTGTCTGGGAGTGGGAATGTGGCGATTTACACCATTGAAAAACTCTATGAAGTGGGCGCAATCCCGGTAACTGCCAGCGATTCTAAGGGCATGATCTACGATTCAGAGGGGATCGATCTAGCCTTGCTTAAAGAGATTAAAGAGGTCAAGGGGGGGCGTATTGAAGAGTATGCCAAGCACAAAAAGAGCGCACAGTACACCGCTGCAAAAGATTATGCCCCGGGGACCAATGGGGTTTGGAGCGTGCCTTGTTTTGCAGCCTTCCCCAGCGCGACACAGAATGAACTTAGCTTGACAGACGCACAAACTCTCTTAAGCAATGGTTGCCAATGCGTGGTGGAGGGGGCAAATATGCCCTCTAGTACCCAAGCAGCCCAAGCGTTTTTAAAAGCCCAAATTTGCTATGGACCGGGCAAGGCAGCCAATGCTGGGGGTGTGGCGGTGAGCGGGCTTGAAATGGCGCAAAATGCGAGCATGCACCCTTGGAGTTTTGATGTGGTGGATGCCAAATTACGCACGATCATGAGGGATATTTTTGAAGACTCTTTCCGCACGGCTCAAGAGTTTAAAGACCCAACTAACTTAGTTTTAGGGGCTAACATCGCAGGTTTTAGAAAAGTGGCTGACGCGCTGATCGCACAAGGATATTAGTGGTGTGCTCAGAGGGATTCAAACCCCCGACCTACAGGACCGCAACCTGTTGCTCTATTCAGCTGAGCTATGAGCACCCAAAAAACAGATCGCATTATAGCGTAATTTTGGCTAATTTTAGGTTAAATTTACAAAATTTCGTTAAAATACGCCCATCTAATCGGAGAAAGTAGGTGATGGCATGCCCGGGATCAAGGTCAGAGAGAGCGATAGCTTCGATGAAGCCTATCGGCGTTTTAAAAAGCAGACCGATCGCAATTTGGTCGTAACAGAGTGCCGTGCGCGGCGTTTCTTTGAGTCCAAGACAGAGAAACGCAAAAAGCAAAAGATCAACGCCAAGAAAAAGATCTTAAAACGCTTATATATGCTTAGGCGTTACGAATCTAAGCTGTAAGAGGGATCATGGAGTTTAGTGGCGAGAATGTTTTGGTTACGGGGGCTAATCGGGGCATTGGGCGTGCTATTGCCCTTTTGTTGGCAAACTATAGCCACAAAGGGGGTCAGCGACTCAAGGTTTGGATCAACTACCGTAGTAGGCATGAGGAAGCCGATACCCTGAAAACTGAGATTGAAAAGTTGGGCGGACGGGTGGCTCTGATCAAATTTGATGTTACCTCTGAGGAGCAATTTATCGAAGGCATTAAAACCATTGTCGCCAGCGATGGGGGCTTGAGCTATCTAGTCAATAATGCCGGGATTGTGTTAGACAAATTGGCGGTGCGCATGAAAACTGAGGAGTTTAAGCATGTGCTAGAGACTAATTTGACATCGGTTTTTGTGGGTTGCCGTGAGGCTTTAAAGGTGATGAGTAAGCAAAGATTTGGGAGCGTTGTAAATATCGCTTCTGTGATTGCTGAAAGAGGCAACATGGGGCAGGCTAACTATGCAGCCAGCAAGGGCGGGGTGGTTGCAATGAGTAAATCCTTTGCCTATGAGGGGGCTTTGCGTAATATCCGTTTTAATTGCATCACCCCCGGATTTATCGATACGGACATGACGGCTCTTAGCGAGGATGTGAAAGAAACCTACTTAAAAAACATCCCCCTAGCCAGACTAGGGCAACCAGCAGAAGTAGCCGGGGCGGTGGCGTTTTTACTCAGTGATCTATCTAGCTACATCACCGGAGAAACCTTGAAAGTCAATGGTGGCTTATATATGTAAGGGTTGAGGAAATTCTATAAGGAGAGACGATGCAATTTTTGTTTTTTGATCTTGTTGTTGGTGATCATCTACTTTTTATACCGCATTGTAGATGTGTTGGAACGCAAGTAGGGCGGTGTTTAAGGTTTTTCAAGCGGTTTTGAGTTAGAATTTTAAGATTACATTTAGGATAATTAGGAGTTGTCATGGCATTATTTGAAGATGTGCAAGCGGTGATTGTTGAGCAGTTGAATGTGAGTGCAACACAAGTTACAGAAGAGGCGGATTTTATCAAGGATCTCAACGCCGATTCGTTGGATGTGGTGGAGCTTATCATGGCTCTTGAGGAGAAGTTTGGGATCGAGATTCCTGATGAACAAGCAGAGAAAATTAAAACCGTGGGGGATGCGGTTCGTTTCATTCAAGACAATAAATTAGCCTAGTTTTGTGAGAGCCATTTTTAAGGTATTTGGCTAGCTAGAAGGAGTTTTTTTGCGTAGGGTTGTGGTAACGGGCATGGGCATGGTGAATGCCTTAGGACTGGATAAAAAGAGTGCTTTTAGTGCCATTGTGCGGGGGGAATGTGGGGTAAAACAGATCACAAGTTTTGACACCACTGGTTTTCCTGTGCAAATTGCAGCAGAAATCACCAATTTTGATCCCGCTTCTGTGATGAATCTCAAAGATGTTAAGAAAGCGGGTCGCTTTATCCAGCTAGCCCTGCTAGCCATCAAAGAGGCGATGCAAGATTGTGGCATTTTACAAGATGGCAAATGCCCAGAGCAGTGGGCAGAACGCATGGGGGTCAGCTCTGGCTCAGGGATTGGCGGTCTAGGCAATATCGAGGCCAACTCGATTTATTGCTATGACAAAGGTCCTAGAAAAGTCAATCCTTTTTTCATCACTTCCGCTTTGGTGAATATGATTGGCGGGTTTGCCTCCATAGAATACGGCATTAAGGGACCCAATGTTTCCAGTGTAACTGCTTGTGCGGCGGGCACGCATGCCATCATCGAAGCCTACAAGACGATTTTATTAGAGGGTGCGGATCGCATGTTGGTTGTGGGGGCAGAATCGACCATCTGCCCGGTAGGGATCGGGGGTTTTGCCTCCATCCGTGCGCTCTCTAACCGCAATGACGAGCCCTTGAAGGCTTCCCGCCCCTTTGATAAGGAACGCAATGGCTTTGTGATGGGCGAGGGTGCGGGGGCGTTGATTTTGGAGGAATATGAAAGTGCCAAAGCCAGAGGGGCGCAGATGGTTGCCGAGTTGGTGGGCTATGGGGAAAGTGGGGATGCTAGCCACATCACCGCCCCTGCACCCAATGGCGAGGGGGCTTATCGGGCGATGAAATACGCCTTGCAAATGGCGAGCAAGCATGGCGTGAAAAATGTCGGCTATATCAATGCACATGGGACCAGCACCAGTTACAACGATCTTTACGAGACCATTGCGCTTAAAAATGTCTTTGGTGGCAAGGAGAATGTCCCCCCCGTGAGCTCCACAAAGGGGCAGATCGGGCATTGCTTGGGCGCAGCCGGGGCGATTGAGGCGGTGGTGTCTTTAATGGCGATGCAAGAGGGCGTTTTGCCCCCCACCATCAACCAAGAAGTTCCCGATCCGGGGTGTGATTTAGACTACATCCCCAATGAAGCTAGGAGCACCAAGCTAGAGGCGGTCATGAGTAATTCCTTTGGTTTTGGTGGGACCAATGGAGTGGTGATCTTCAAGGCATTGTAAAGTATAGCAAGTGGCGATCTATTTAGATTTTGAAACCCGCATTAAGGGTCTTCAAGATGAAATTGAAATGGCGAGCATTAGAGGGGACATGGACGCTAAGGAAATCTTAGAAAAACGGCTAGCTAAGGAGACAGACAGCATTTATTCTAATCTGAGTGATTACCAACGCCTCCAACTGGCACGCCACCCTGACAGACCTTATGCGATGGACTATATTGAGCTGATTTTGCAAGATCGCTACGAAATTTTTGGGGATCGGCATTTTAGCGATGATAAGGCGATTGTGAGCTTTATTGGCAAGATCGATGGGGTTAGTGTGGTGGTGATCGCTGAGGAAAAAGGGCGGGGCACGAAAAATAAACTCCAACGCAATTTTGGCATGCCCAATCCTGAAGGCTATCGCAAAGCCTTGAGGGTGGCTAAGTTTGCTGAAAAATTTAATCTCCCGCTTTTAATGTTGGTCGATACGGCTGGGGCTTATCCGGGCATTGGGGCAGAAGAACGCGGGCAGAGCGAGGCGATTGCTAAGAATTTGCAAGAATTTGTGGCTTTGAGAGTGCCCACCATTTCGATCATCATCGGTGAGGGCGGGAGTGGGGGGGCTTTAGCCATTGCTGTAGCAGACAGATTGGCGATGTTGGAATACTCTATTTTTAGCGTAATCTCGCCTGAAGGGTGCGCTGCCATTTTGTGGAACGACCCGGGCAAGGCAGAAGTGGCGGTTAAGGCGATGAAGATCACCCCAGCAGACTTGAAAAAAGCCAACCTCATTGATGACATCATCTTAGAGCCCAAAAGAGGGGCACACCGCGATAAAGTCGAAGCCAGTTTAGCCATTAAGCGTTACTTTTTAGAACAACTCCCCCTGATCCAAAACAGCGACTTTTTGAATTTGCGCTATGCAAAACTCATGGCCTGCGGGGCTTTTGAATAATTTTTAATAAACTTCTTCATTAAATCCATTTTTAGACGATATAACAGAGCCAAAGCAAGGAAGCTTTAGGATATTTAACAAGGAGTTATTATGGCATTTCAGATCAATACGAATGTCAATGCGTTAAATGCCCACGCGGTCGGGCTAGTAACACAGCGTAATTTGCGCGAGTCGTTGGAACGCTTGAGTTCTGGTTTGCGAATCAACAAGGCAGCCGATGACGCATCGGGTATGACCATCGCTGATTCTTTGCGTTCGCAAGCTAAAAGTTTGGGGCAGGCAATCTCTAACACCAACGATGGGATTGGGATCATCCAAATCGCTGATAAAGCAATGGATGAGCAAATCAAAATCCTAGACACCATCAAGGTTAAAGCCACCCAAGCCGCTCAAGATGGGCAAAACACCCAGTCTAGGAAGGCGTTGCAAGCCGATGTGATCCGCTTGATCCAAAGTTTGGACAATATCGGGACCACCACCTCCTACAACGGGCAGACTCTCTTATCCGGTGCGTTCTCTAACAAAGAATTCCAAGTGGGGGCTTACTCCAATGAAACCATCAAGGCCAGCATTGGTTCAGCTACCTCTGATAAGATCGGGCAAGTTAAGATCGTTACCGGTAAATCTATCACGGCTTCTGGTGAAGTTACCTTGACTTTCAAACAAGTCGATGGTGTGCATGATGTGCATTTAGAAAGTGTGAAAATCTCCACTTCAGCAGGCACGGGGCTTGGGGTTTTAGCAGAGGTGATCAATAAAAACTCGAATGCTACGGGTGTGCGGGCTAATGCCAATGTGATCTCCACTTCAGACAAGGCGATCCAATCAGGGAGCTTGAGCAACCTAACCATCAATGGGATCAAATTGGGTAATGTTGTGGGCATTAAGAAAAATGACAGCGATGGGCGTTTGCTTGCGGCTATCAATTCCATAACAGCCCAAACAGGCGTGGAGGCTTATACAGATTCTAATGGGCGTTTGAACTTAAGGAGTTTGGATGGGCGCGGAATCAGCATCAAGGCAGATGACAAAAAATGAAAATGGCGATAAGGTCGCTGTGGATGCCTTAAATGGTGGGCAAAAAAATCAGCAAGGGCTCTGTCAATTTCGGTCGTCTATCCTTGGTCCGCCAAGATGCTCGGGATATTTTGGTGGTCTCTGGCAACAATCAAGATGCCATGGCAGGTTATAAAGCCATCGGTTTTGAAAAAGGCAAGGCAGCTAGCACAACCGTTAATCTACGGGATGTCTTGGGCGAATTTAACCAAGCGGTGCGTTCAGCCTCTGGGGCTAACTATAACAAAACCCTTGCAGATGAAAACCTCACTCTAGGTTCTGGGGTTACCACCTTGCGTGGGGCGATGGTGGTTATGGATATTGCCGAGTCGGCTCAAAAAATGTTGGATAAAATCCGCTCTGATTTGGGCTCCGTGCAAAACCAAATGGTGAGCACGGTCAATAACATCACCATCACACAAGTGAATGTGAAGGCCGCTGAGTCCCAAATCCGCGATGTGGATTTTGCTCAAGAGAGTGCGAATTTCAGCAAAAACAACATCTTGGCACAATCTGGCAGTTATGCGATGAGCCAAGCCAACACGATCCAACAAAACATCTTAAGGCTCTTAACTTAGGGTGGGTGGCTCTAGCCACAAGGCGATCTCATCAGCCAAAAAAAAGTCTTTGGCGGTGAGTTGCCCCTTATACAAGTTGCAAATCTGTTCCTCTAGGAGGGTTTGCACTTGGGCGGGTCTTAAGATTTTGTAATCCACCCCCACCACACAACGCAACCCCAAAAAAACACGCTCAAACCATAAATCTTGCGGACTCAACACCTCAATCTTAGCCCCGCTGGGTTTAGCCATATAGGTTCTAATGTCCTTGTTCTTAAAAAAGCGTTGGTTATGGGAACGTCCCACAGCCCCAGCCCCACAGCCCAAATATTCCAAGCCCTGCCAATAGGCTAAATTGTGCCGGCATTGGTAATTTCTAGCATAATTAGACACTTCATAATGCCTAAAACCATGCATCTCTAGCTGGGTTTTTAAAAAGCTATCGAGTTGGAGCAAATCTTGGGGGCACACACTCTTAGATAATTTGGTATTTTCTTCCAAAGTCAGGCTATAGGCAGATAAATGGTTGGTGGGGAGTTTGCTAGCCTGCTGGATTTCTTGCATGAGACGCTCTTTAGTGTCTAGGGGAGTGTTGTAGATGAGATCGATACTCAAATTTTCAAACCCACTTTTATAAGCGGTGTCTAGGGCTTGGCAAATCTCTTGATGATTGTGCGTGCGTTGCAAAAATTCTAGTTTGTCTTTAAAAAAACTTTGCACGCCAATGGATAGACGGGTTGCACCTAGGGCTTTTAACCCAGCACACCAAGCCCTATTCAAAAGATCGGGGTTAGCCTCAAGGGTGATCTCAATATTGGGGGCTAGTTTTGCATGCGTAGCAATGGCATTAAAAATTGCTTCGTAGTGTTTCACCTCTAGGGTGTTGGGCGTGCCACCACCCACAAAGATCGTTTTAAGGGTAGGCATATCCTCTAAACTCTCTTGAATGTCTTGGATCAAAGCGCACACATAAGCGTCTTTTAAATCCTCCAAACCACTAAAAGAGTTAAAAGCACAATAACCGCATTTGCTGGTGCAAAAAGGAATGTGGATATACAGACTCGATACGCCTGATTTAAGCATGTATTAATCCTTCAAATAGTAGCATTTTAGCGTTTTTTTTTGAGAACATAGAAAGGACGATTGATGAAAAAGGTTATTTTGTTAGGTTTTGTGGTTGGTATGGGGCTTTTGAGTGCGGCTGATCCTGCAGCGTTGGTTAAAAAATGTGCGGGGTGCCATGGACCTACCATGGATAAAAAAGCCTTTGGGAAAGGGCATGTGGTGAATACCCTAGATAGTGCCACCATTAAAGAGGATTTGATGGCATACAAGGCAGGTTCGCTCAACCGCTATGGCATGGGGGGCGTGATGCACGGGCAAGCCAAGAATTTGAGCGATGCCGACATTGAGGCTTTGGCTAAATACATCCCCACTCTTAAAAAGTAGGTTGGTGGATTGGGTGGAGGGGTTTTAAGCGTGTTTTAGTTGCGTGTGTTATAATAATCTCTTATCAAAAGAGAAAGGATAGCGCATGGAGACTAAGAAAAGTTACCGCCCTAATGTTGCCGCTGTCGTGCTTTCGTCTCACTATCCTAGAGATTGTGAGTTTTTTATCGCCCAGCGCATTGATATTCAGGGGGCATGGCAGTTCCCACAAGGCGGGATCGATCAAGGGGAAACGCCCTTGAGGGCTCTGTATCGGGAATTATTAGAGGAGATCGGCACAGATGCGGTGGAGGTGATTGCTGAGTACCCTAAATGGATCACCTATGACTTCCCCCCCACCATGCCCAAAAAACTTTACCCCTTTGATGGGCAGAAACAGAAATATTTTTTGGTGCGCTTGAAAAATGATACCCTTATTAATATTGAAACCGCTGTCCCCGAGTTTGATCGCTATGAGTTTGTCAATCCTAAGGAGTTGTTCCACAAGGTAGTGCATTTCAAACGCCAAGTCTATAAGCAGGTGATCGGCTATTTTAGAAGAGAGGGGTATTTATAGGTGCTGGTGGTGCAAAAATTTGGGGGGACAAGCATGGGGGGGTGTGCGCGCATTGAGGCGGTCGCCCAACGCATCATAGAGAGTAAAAAAATCTTTGAAGATATGGTCGTTGTGGTCTCAGCGATGGGGGATAGCACCGATGATTTTTTAGATTTAGCCCACCATTTTTCTAACAAGCCCAATCGGCGTGAGTTGGATCGTTTGCTCAGTAGTGGGGAGAATATCGCTAGTGCCCTGTTAGCCATCGCTTTAGAATCCTTAGGGCAAAAAGCATGTTCTTTAAGCGGGAGAGAAGCTGGGATTGTAACAGACACCCACTACACCCGCGCGCAAATCCTCCAAATTGACCCGACCAAGATCAAAGACCTTTTGGCACAAAACTTCGTGGTGGTTGTCGCCGGGTTTCAAGGGGTGGGTGCCAATGGGGAGATCACCACTTTGGGGCGTGGGGGGAGCGATTTGAGTGCCGTGGCGTTGGCTGGGGCTTTGCGGGCACATTTGTGCGAGATTTATACCGATGTGGATGGGATTTACACCACCGACCCACGCTTGGTGCCCGAGGCTAGAAAAATTAATGAAATTAGTTATGATGAAATGCTGGAGTTAGCCTCTATGGGGGCTAAGGTGCTTTTTAACCGCTCTGTGGAGTTGGCTAAAAAATACAATATCCCCCTGATCACGCGCAATTCTTTTAATCACAACGAAGGCACACGCATCACTTCTGAGGAGCAGATTTTGGAAAAACCCATTGTGAGTGGCATTGCCCTAGATAAAAACCAAGCCCGCGTGAATATCATTGATGCGTGCGATTATCCGGGCATTGCGGGCGAAATTTTTGGACTCTTGGCAGAGGCTAATCTCAATATTGATATGATTGTGCAAACTATTGGCAAAAATGGCAAAACCAATATTAATTTTACCCTCCCTGAGGAAGATTTAGAGATTTGCCAGCAGGTGCTTAAAAATGTGCATGATATTGGCTCAGTGGAGTGCGATCACCAAGTGGCTAAGGTATCTGTGGTGGGCGTGGGGATGCGCTCCCATTCGGGTATTGCCAGTGCGGCATTTAAAGCTTTGGCTAAAGAAAATATCAACATTTTGATGATCAGCACCAGCGAAATTAAAATCTCGGTGGTGGTGGATGTGAGCTTAGCCGAACTTGCCCTTAAAACCCTGCATGCCGCTTTCAAATTAGAATTGTGATCGCTTTTGCCAAGTGGCTTCAAAAAACTAAAGATAATCTTAGTTGCCCGCTGGACTGGTTGGAGCGTGTGGATTGGGTGCGCTTTATTGCCACAACCCAGCACTTAGCCCGTGGGGGGTGTTTGCTCATCGGGGCGGATTTGGAGCGCACATGGTTTAAAATTTATGTCTTAAGCCATCTTAACCGCCACAAAATGCGCCCCCTAGTCCCCATTTTTGATACCCCTAGCGCATTTGAAGGCTTTTTAAACACCAAAGATGATTCTTCTAATCTAGCCCTCATCGCCCACATGCTCAATTTGAGCTACCAAAGTTGCGCCCTCTGGTATGTGGGTCTAGCCCACACGCCCTTAGCCCAGCTCGCCTTGAGTTTGGATCAGCACTTTTTGTGGATTTTAGACACCCCGCACAAAGAGGCGATTAGCTTGCACTCTTTAGACCCCATGCTGGATTTTAAATTGCTCCAGCTCTACCAAATTTTTGAAAACCTCTTATTTGATGTCTTATTAGGGAGGCTAGAACTTTGAATGCCAGCACGCTGATTTTAAGCCACACGCCCCACCAAGAGGCTCTGCACTGCCAAGAGGGGTTACAAGGGG
>CAGP01000146.1 GCA_000263275.1 Helicobacter bizzozeronii CCUG 35545
ACAGATTGCCCTTTTGCTAGAACATGGGATTACAGATATGATCTTAGATGTGGGCTTGGGCTTTCATAAAAACACCCCTGAGAATCTCGCCCTCATCCAGCATTTGGAGCATTTTTTTACATTTTGGCTATCCTTTGCTGGTGGGGGCTAGCTATAAAAAGTGTATCGGGGAAGTGTGTGGGCGCGAGGTTGAAGATCGCTTGAGTGGCACCTTAGCCCTGCACTTTGCTGCCCTCCAGCATGGGGTTAGTATCTTGCGTGTGCATGACATCGCCCCCCACCAAGACATAATCAAAATCCACCAAGCCCTAGCCCAAGTGCCCTAAACTTCAGTTACAATACTAAACACCCCCGCCCTGATTTGCCAGCCTTAAGAGCAATTCACAAGGCAATTAAATAATTTTAGTTAGCATAGGCTAATCTCTTTCATTCTTTAAAGGAATCTTGTTATGGAACACCAGCACCACAAGCTCAATCTCTTTGACATCCGCTGGATGTGGTCAATGTTTGGTACCGCCATTGGGGCAGGGATTTTATTTTTACCCATTAAGGCGGGCACGCATGGCTTTTGGCCTGTGGTGGTGATGGCAATCTTGAGTTTTCCGATGACTTGGCTTAGCCATCGGGCATTGGCGCGCTTTGTGAATGCGATAGGCAATGAGGACATCACGCATGCGGCTACCCGCTTGGGCAGAAAAGCAGGCTTTTTAATCACCCTCATGTATGTGTTTGCGCTCTACCCGATTTGCTTGGCTTATGGTGTGGGGATCACCAACACCGCCGAGTCCTTTTTTGTGCACCAATTAGGCTTGCATTATTTTGAACACAACCGCTTTTTTTTAGTCCGAGCATTTGATTACGGGCATGATCTTTGTGATGATCTTTAATACCACGGTGGTTACGCGTATTGCTAATGCTTTGGTCTATCCCCTAGCTTTAATCTTGCTGGTCTTTTCGCTTTATTTAATTCCTTACTGGAAGACCGCTATGATTACAGAAATCCCTACTTTTACGGGTTTCTTTGCCGCACTTTGGTTCACCTTGCCCGTGCTGGTCTTTTCCTTTAACCACAGCGCAATCATCTCCACCTTCGCCCAAGCCATCGAAAAGCGTTATGGCGCGCTCAAACATTTTAAAACCAACCAGATAGTATTACTCAACACCTCCTTATTACTCTTCTTTGTGATGTTCTTTGTTTTTTCATGTATCTTGTGCCTAGAGCCTAGCGACTTTGATAAAGCCAGAGAACAAAATATCCCCATCTTAAGCTACTTTGCCAACACTCTAGGCAACCCCATTATTGGCTATGCCGGTCCACTGGTGGCTTTCTTGGCGATCACCACTTCCTTTTTTGGGCACTATTATGGGGCTAAAGAAGGCTTAAAGGGCTTGGTGGTGCAGATTTTCACTAAGGACAAGCTCAACACCAAGAGGCATAAACAAATTGATATTTGGATCACGCTCTTTTTGTGGATCAGCATCATTGTTGTCGCCTATTACAACCCCAGTATCTTGGGCTTTATTGAGAGTTTGGGCGGACCGGCTCTGGCCACGATCACTTTTATTTTGCCCATTGTGGCGATGTATCTCTTGCCCTCCATGAAAGAGTTTAGGAGCCCTTGGGCTGATGGGTTTATTTTCTTAACCGGTGTGCTCACCGTTTTAAATGCTGTTGTAGGGTTTTTGTAAAATAGATCAAAATGAGTAAGGAAGGCTAACCATGACACAAACCCCTAAAACCCAACAAGAAATTTATAGCCAGTCCATGAGCGCAATTTTTAAAATTGGCATTGGACCTAGTTCCTCGCACACCATCGGTCCGATGGATGCTTGCGTGCGCTTTTGTGGGCTTGTTTATCATCAAGGGCTTTTAGAGCAGGTGGCACGCTTACAGGTGATCTTGCATGGCTCTTTAGCTCTAACAGGTAAGGGGCATTTGACAGATTTGGCATGCGTGGTGGGCTTGAGTGGGATCAGTGCTAGGGAGGTCAGCGTAGAGCAAAGGCAGGCGATTATCCAAAAGGCGATCCAAGAAAAACGCATTTTATTTGCCCGACAAAAAGAGCTACCTTTTGACTTGCAACAAGATATTATCTTTGATTCGCAAGCACTCAATTTGCATGAAAATGGCATGGTGGTGCAGGCATGGGATCAACACGATGAAATTTTGATTCAAGAGGTTTATTATTCCACCGGTGGGGGGTTTATCTACACCCAAGAGGAATTACAAGCCAAGAAATCCAGCACCACGCCTAGCAAGCACACCCCCTTTGATTTTGATAGCGCCAAAGAGTTAGCCCAAATGTGCCAAGAGCAACAAACCTCGATTGCTAACATTGTGCGCCAACATGAAGATGCGTTATTTGGGGAGGGGTATGCCAATTCGTATTGTTTAGAGGTTTATCAAGCCATGTTGGCATGCTACAAACATGGTATCCAAGCCCAAGAGAAACGCCTACCCGGCTGTATTGGCATGGATCGCCTAGCCCCCTCTATTTGCGAACGCTTGGCTAAAAACCCTCAAGAGGGCAAAGACCCGCTAGCTTTAGTGGATTACATCACCCTTTATGCGCGTGCGGTGAGCGAGGAGAATGCCAGCGGGAATAAGGTCGTAACCGCGCCCACCAATGGGGCATGTGGGGTTGTCCCCGCCGTGTTGCTTTATTGCCAAAGCCATATCAAACCCCTAAGCCCAGAGGCGATCGTGGATTTCTTACTCACATGCAGTGCCATCGGTTATTTATATAAAAAAAATGGCTCAATCAGTGGGGCAGAGGCGGGGTGCCAAGCTGAGGTGGGGGCGGCTTCTTCTATGGCAGCTGCGGGGTTTGCCTTTGTGCTGGGGGGCAGTGTGCGCCAAGTTTTGAGTGCTGCTGAGATTGCGATGGAACACCATTTGGGCTTGACCTGTGATCCAGTGGGGGGGTTGGTGCAAATCCCTTGTATTGAACGCAATGTAGTGGGCTCTATCAAAGCCGTAGCCGCCGCACGCCTAGCCCTTGAGGATGGTTACCAAGCTAAGGTCAGCTTAGATGAGGTGATCTTAACCATGTACCAAGTGGGTAAATCCATTGATGCCAAATACCGCGAAACTTCCTTAGGGGGTTTGGCGTTGAATGTGCATATCCCCAGATGTTAATTTTGCTATTTGGCTAAAAATGTGCTGGGGGCTTTGTGCCCCATCAAGGACATGGGTTTTTAACCCCAAGATTTGGCATGCCCGCTCCAAGCGATCTTGGGTGCGCTCTAAAAATTCCACCCCTAAAGACTCAATCTGATCTAGCCCTTGCCTTTTAGCCTGCAAGCGTTGTTTTAAACTAGCCAAATCCAAGCGCAAGAGAAAAACCATGTCAGGCACAATCTCTAATAACCCGTGTTGGCGGTGCAACTCTAGGGCATGTTCTAAGCTATAGGGGGCATAGGCTAGCCCCGAGATAAGAGAGCGATCGCTAAAAATAAGTTTATGGGCGTTGGGTTGGAGCACTTGTTGCACATGCAAAGCCCGATCGGCTAAAAATAATAAAAACTGGGTTTGTGGTAGGAGGGCTTGGTGCAAAAGTACTTCTCTTAGAGCTTGCCCTAAGGGCGTTCCCCCCGGCTCTTTGGTAAAAAGGGCGTTGGGGAATTGTTGCTTGAGGAGTTCTATTTGCGTGCTTTTTCCGCTAGCATCCACGCCTTCAAGTGCGATCAACATGGCATTTTTCCAAAATGAAACCCAGAACGCTGGGGGGCACGAGGTGCTGGATTTGCCCGTGGTGGGTTAGGATACTGCGCACCACAGAGGAACTAATAAAGGCATTTTGCAAAGCGGGCATAAAATAGAGAGTCTCCAAATTGGGGTTTAAAGACTTGTTGGCATAGCCCATTTGGAATTCAAATTCAAAATCACTCAGTGCCCTAAGCCCCCTAATGATAAATTTACAGCCATGCTCTTTAGCCAAATTAGCCAAGAGCCCCTCAAAGCCCACGCATGCCACATTTTTTAAGGGCATGGTGGCTAGTTGCACCATTTGCAAGCGATCGGCTAGGGCAAACATGGGGTTTTTAGCACTCGATTGTGCCACCGCCACAATCACACGCTCAAAGAGATCGCTGCTGCGTTGGATAATGTCTAAATGCCCATTAGTGATGGGATCAAAGGTGCCCGGATAAATGGCTAACTTCACCCACCCCACCTAGTATAAAGATCGTTGGCAATGCCTAGCGCATCCAACCACTTACCCACCAAAAACAATTCCATGCTTTTTAAGTCTTTGGGCTTTGTGTAGTAGGTCAGCATGGGTGGGGCAATGATGGCGTGCTCTTTGGCTAGGATCAACAAATTATTAAGCGCGATGCTATTTAGGGGTAACTCCCTAGGGGCTAGCAAAAGCTTTTGTTGCTCTTTAAGCACCACAGCCGCACAACGGCTTAGCAGGTCATCACAAATGCCATGCGCGATCTTGGCAATGATATTAAGGCTAGCTGGGATAATGGCTAAAGCATTCAAGCCAAAACTGCCCGAGGCTAGGGGCGCATCAATTTGGTGGTGCTGGAAAATATGCGGCACTCCCAAGCCCAAAAGGACTTGTTTTAAATCCAAACCCATTTCTTGGCGCGCAACTTGTTTGGCATGGGGGCTTAAAATCACAAAAACTTCTATGCAAGCGGGCAGATTTTCTATAAAACGCAAAGCCAGTTCCACCCCGCTAGCCCCACTAATCCCCACAGCCAACTTCACAACACCTCTCCTTTGAGTAAGCCCGTGATCTTAACCTGCACCACCCTTTTACTGCGGATATTCAAGGCTTGGATCACCTGATTTAACACGCCATTTTCAAGGGCTTGCAAGGAGGTTTCTAAGGAAATGGGTCCCTCTTTAAGCGTGGCACTAAAAATCTCATGCTTGTAGATCAAAATGCGTGGTCCCACCTTATCCACGCTTAAGGTGGTATTAGCCCCTAGAAAACTGCGCGCGCTCGCATTGCCAATATAGGAGCGATCGACGGGCATGGCGTTAAAATATTCAAAGGGCACGCTTTTAGCGTAAGTGTTGGCCGCATCGATATTTTGATCTTTTTTTGAGCATGGTTTTGCTCTTATAGACTTGGATGTCGGCTAAAACTTGGTATTTGATCCACACCTGATGCCCTCTTGGCCCCACGCTCACCAAGCCATCTTTACGCAAAAACTGCTGGTTACGCCAGTTGATTACAGGCTCTGGGTTTTTAAGATCGGCAATATTCCCGCCCGCTATTTGCGCCTCCACGCCCCGCACGCTAAAGGCGTAATTGTGGTAAAACTGGCTGTAAGCTTGGCTGATCTCTTGTTTGATCGCCTCTAGGGGGCTTTCTTGTGCGCTAAGAGCCACAACCAAATAAAGAAAAGCAAAAAATTTTTTAAACATGGTCATCCTTAGCTTTTTCTAAGATGGAGAGCATTAGCCAATAGTTCTTAGACCCAAAACGCACCAAGGCTTGTTCTTGCTCGCGCGTGATTTCTTGGATAGTCCCCACCCCAAAATGCGGGTGGAAGACCCGATCGCCCACTTGCCATTGTGGGGATGTTAGCAATTTAGCCTCTTGTAAAAAACAAGAGGGTTTGAGGTATTCTTGTTTCTGCCCAAAATACACACGCTCTTTCACGCAACAAATATACAACTCCTCTTTAGCGCGCGTAATCGCCACATAACCCAAACGGCGTTCCTCCTCTAAGTTGGCATTAGCATAGGGGAAAAACCTCTCCTCAAAGCCCACAATAAAGACCACACGGAATTCCAAGCCCTTAGAGGCATGCACGCTCATGCACTTGATCGCCTCTTGGTTGGTGGGGGCGGGGGGCTCTAAAATGCTTTGATCTAAAAAATCTTGCAAACTGGGCTTAGGGTCATCTTGGAAGTAAGAGAGCAACATGCCCTTAAATTCCTCTAGGTTTTCTAGGCGTTCCTCGATGTTGTCTTTTAGAGTGCTAAAAATTTGGGTGCGCTCAAAAAGGGCGGTGCTGAATGCTTGGGCATCGGCATAGGTTTGGATATTCTGGGCATGGGTCTTTAAATCTAGGAGCAAATTATAAAAGTTTTGCAAGGCTTTAAGCACCTTGCTAGAGAGAGCAGAGGTTAACAACCCTTGTTCTAGGGCTTGGTAAATGCATAGCCCATAGGCTCTGGTGGCATTAATCAATGTCTCTACGCTATCCTTGCTGATCCCCCTTGCTGGCTTATTGATGATTCGCAACACGCTGGCATCATCATAAGGGTTGGCAATGGCGCGCAAGTAAGCTAGCATGTCCTTGATCTCAGCGCGTTCATAAAAACCCGTCCCGCCAATAATTTGATAAGGGATACGCGCAGTTTTTAAGCCCTCCTCAACACTTTTAGCCAAGTAATTGAGGCGGTAGAGAATGGCGATCTCGCTGTGGGGCACGCCCCTTTGCAGACACTCCAGCACCTTTTGTGTGATGAAATCATTTTCTTTATCTGCATCGCTAAAGCATAAGACCTCTAAATGCTGGTGTTTGTTCTTGCGTTTGTGGCTAAAAAGAGTCTTGCCATGCCGGTGCTGGTTATGCCCGATGAGCTCATTAGCACAGGCTAAAATGCTCTTAGAGGAGCGGTAATTTTGTTCTAGCTTGATCACCCTTGCAGGTTTGAAATGATCGGGGAAGTTTAGAATATTGCTAATATCTGCCCCCCTAAAGCCATAAATGCTTTGATCATCATCGCCCACCACGCATAAATTATTGTGCGCGCTACAAAGTAGCTGGAGCAATTTAAATTGTAAGGGGTTGGTGTCTTGGTATTCATCTACCATGAGATGTTGGTAGTGCTGGCTCACTTCATAGGCTAGGCTGGGGGTGTGTTGCAAGATGGCATAGGGCAGGGCTAGCAGGTCATCAAGATCAACCCAATTTTCCTTTTCTAGGGTTTGCGTGTAAATCTCAAAGGCAGATTGGACATGGGAATAACAATCCTGTGAAGCGATGAGGTGGTTTTTGATCTGGAAGATCATTTTGAGCAAATACCCCAAAAAGGCGCGATCCTCTAATTTGGAGTTGCGCTTAAGCTGTAAAAATTGGGGTCTAAGCAAGCTCAAAGCATCCTCAGGTTTGATGATCTTAAAATTAGCCTCGCGGTTTAATAAATACATGTGCTGTTTTAAAAACAAGTAACCAAAGCGGTGGAAGGTGCAGAGCATGGGCTGGGAGGTCTTGATCTGGCAGGTTTGCAACATAGACATCGCCCGTTGGCACATCTCTTTTGCGGCTTTGTTGGTGAAGGTCAAGGTCAGCGTGTTTTGTGCGGGAATCCCCACTTTGGCTAACAAATAAGTTAGGCGTGTGGTTAGGGTTTTGGTCTTGCCACTGCCTGCACCGGCTAACACCAAGAGCGGACCCTCCACATGCAACACCGCCTTTTGTTGCTCGGGATTCAAATCGGCTAATAAGTTTTCAATACTCATGGGAAATCCTCTTGATTAGTGGGGGCTTTGATTTGGAAATCAAAATAGCCAGAGTGGAAATTGGGGCTTTTAATGCCCCTAAAGCTATTCAAACTGGCTTCTAAATTCCCGGCACGCTGGTAGAGCAAGCCCAAACCATAACGCACATCATAATCCCCCGGATACATGGTTTTGGCAATCTCCAAATACAGCGCGGCATCGCCAAAACGCCCCAAAGCGATATTGGCTAAACTAGCCAAAGCAAGAGGTTCTACGCCTTTTTCATCGAGTTTATCCACCAAGTAATTCAAAATGCTGGCTGCTTTTTGGTATTTTTTTTTGGAAAATGCTCGTCAAAGCTAACATACGCATCAAGTCCAGGTTTAAATTTTGATCTTGAGAGGTGCTTAAGCGGGCGCTTAATAACTCTTCTTCATAACCTAAAAGCCCTGTGATAAAGCCCATGTAAATAAACATTTTGCGCGCCAATAAAGGACCATGGAAGAGTTCTTCTAAATTGACTTCTTTGCTAGTCAAATAGGCATAGACCCCCAACATTTGTTTGATATCTGCGCGGTATTTGAGCATCATTTCATAAAAAATATTGGTGAGCATGTTATTAGGATACATTTTTTTAAGGGCGACAAAACTATCCACTAGGCGTTGTTTGTCTTCTGCCTTGTTAGCATAGGCGATATTGAGTGCGTAATAGATGGGCATGGGCTTGTGCGCCTTTTTAATCCAAGAGAGATCGTCATTATTCGCCCCATTTAAATACCCAATAAAGGAGCTTAAAAAATCGTGTTGGATCGAGTCGTGGAAATTGAGATTTTGAAAATCTTTAGTGAGTTGTTGCAAAAAGACAGCCGGGTCTTCATAGGCAAGCTTGGCTGCTAAGACGGCAAAAACTCCCCCCCAAGACATTGCCATTATCTAGATAATAGGCTTTTTTGAAGTGGAAACTTGCACTATGGTAATCTTCTAGTTGGGCGTAGATGAGTCCAATATTGTAATGGCTAGTGGCGCTATTAGGATTTGCCTCTAGGGCTTGTTTAAAATCATGCAAAGCGGCGCGTAAATGCCATTTACTCAAGTCCCTAAGCCCCATGATGGTGTGTTGATCGGCTATCCCAATATTCTTACCCTTTTGCAAGAGCGTAATTGCCTTATCAAAATCTTGCTTGCCTGTGGTATCCACAAAAAAAACCCCCTCTTGAATCGATCCCAAAGCCTTTTTGGATTCGACTAGCTTAAAGGGGGCGTAGTAAAATAAAATCCGAATCACGGGCAAGCCAATACTCCCCCTAAAATTAGTCTGCCAAAAGTCGCGTCTGATCATGTTGATGTCAAAAAAAATGCGGGTTTAAAATGGGCTCTATGGGGTAGGTATCGCTTAAGATTTTCTCTTTTTGTTTGTCCTTGTTGATCCCATGGAGCAACAAATCCAGCATGCTACTGGCTGCGGGTAAATCCCCGACCTTCATTGCGATGATCTGCATAGCCAATAAGGCTTCCATGTCTTTGGGGTAATTGCTATTGTAGCGGTGCAAATACTCTAGGGCTTTGGAATAATCCCCTGTGCGTGCATAGAGCAACCCTAAAGCTTTAAAATCTTTGGGTTTGGCAATGGGTTCTAAATGATAAATGGCGCGGTTTGCATCGCCAAAGACTAAGAACATCTTGGCGCTTAGCCGTTCTCTAGCGTCTCTAAATAACTCAGAGTTAGGGTTAGTGAGTGAGGATAGGGCTTCAAAATAATGCCCGCCATAGTAAAGCCCTAACGAATAAACATAGGAATAAATGGGTTGTTTTTCGAGCTGGTAGAGGTTTTGCATGGTGAGTTTGAGATAGCGGGTATAAAGGTCCATGTTGTTTAGATAAAAGGCGGCTGCCATCGCATCAATGGAACTCACACTGGTATTTTTTTGGGCTGCAATGGCACGATCAAAGGAACGCAAAGCCTCTGTGTAATTTTGCTGGCGCATTTGGATCACGCCCAAGTTGTGGTTAGCAATGCTGGAGGACATCTGGGCGATGTAGTGGAAGATTTGCAAGGATTCTTCTATTTGCCCTTGGTTGTAGAGTAAGTCCGCCTTTTTAATGAGTTCGTTGATTTTTTCCTCATTGCTTAAGGGGATTTTGGAGGCACTTTCCTTGGGGGTGGGGAGATTTTCTAACACAAACTCTTCATCTTGTTCGACCTTAACCAGTCTTTCTAGGGGTGCTGATTTACTCGCCTCCTCCATTTTTTCAGCGCGCTCGTTTTTGTGGTGGATCACGCTGAACGCCACCAGTGCCATGATGAGTAAAAACAAAAACCCGATGCCACCCAAAATAGAAATGTAGAGTCTAGGACGGCTTTTGAGGCTTGCCCAATTCTCTAGCAGGGCTTCTTTGAGTTTGGGCACAGGATTAGAGCTAAATAAACCCTTGAGATTTTGTAGCCGTGTTGCTAGACTGGGTTTGGATTCGGGTGGGGTTTGTTCGGGCGGGCTTTGATCCATGGCTGGCTCTTATTGCAAGTAAGGTTTAAGGGCTTTGGGGATGGCAATACGCCCCTCTTGGTCTTGGTAATTTTCCATGATCGCCACCAAAGTGCGCCCCACAGCTAAGGACGATCCATTGAGGGTGTGCACGAAGGCATTTTTTTTTGTTCTCCTTGTAGCGGATTTTGGCACGGCGGGCTTGGAAATCCCGGGTATTAGAAATAGAACTGATCTCGCGGTAGCAATTTTGTCCGGGCAACCAAACTTCAATGTCTATGGTGTTGCTGGCACTAAAACCAATGTCCCCGCTACAAAGTTGCACCAAGCGGTGGGGCAATTCTAGGGCTTTTAAAATCCCGCTTGCCGTTTGCACCATTTTAGCCTGCATGCTCTCGCTCTCTTTGGGGTGGGTGAGTGCCACTAACTCGACTTTATCAAATTGGTGTTGGCGGATGATCCCATGCGTGTCTTTGGAAGCACTCCCGGCTTCTTTGCGAAAACATGGCGTGTAGGCGGTCATTAAAATAGGCAATTCTTCAACGGCTAAAATCTCATCGGCGTAGAGATTAGTCAAACTCACCTCAGAGGTGGGGATCAAATACAGCTCCTCGCCCTCGATTTTAAACAAATCCTCTTTAAATTTGGGGAGTTGCCCCGTGCCAAAAAGGGCGGTGTTATTCACCACAACGGGCACAGATACAATCTCAAAACCTTGGGCGGCGTTGTAATCGAGCATAAAATTAATTAAAGCCCGGTTGAGGCGCGCACCCTCTTGACGCAACACACTAAAACGGCTTTTAGCCAATTTCACGCCCCGCTCAAACTCGATCCAGCCATTGTTTTGGGCTAATTCATGGTGCTCTTTGGGCGGGAAATCAAAGCTTTTAGGCTCTAAAATCCGCTCGATCTCTACATTGTCGGTTTCATCTTTGCCAAAGGGTGTTATGGGGTCTAACAAATTGGGGATGGTGTGTAAGAGGGTGTCTAGTTGTTGTTCTAGGGCATTGACTTGCTCTTGAAGGGTGTTGATCTTGTTTTTATTATCCTCTAGGGAGGCTTTGAGCGCGCCCAAATCGGGACTATTTTCTTTTTGGCGGGTAAAAAAGAGTTTGGAGGTCTTGTTTTGGAACTCTTGGGCTTGCTCTAGGGTCAGTTTTTGGGCTTTATACGCAAGCAAGAGGGTTTTTAAATCCTCTAAAATTTGGGGGTCTAAAAAGCGTTTGGCTAAATTGGCACGCAAACCCTCAAAGTCTTGTAATAATAATTTTTTATCAATCATGTTTTCTCCTGATATTGGGTTTTCTAAAGCCCCATTCTTGCGCCCATGCGTCCAAATAATCTTTAGACACCTCTAGGTGCAACACGCCCAAATCGCCTTGCAAGCTATCCCCAATTTGCCCGTTAGGTAGAGCCATGAAGCTATCGCCATAAAAAATTCCAAGCGATATTGTGTTTTTGGGGGCTATGCTTGGGGTAGTAGGCTTGGCGCACCGATCCGATCCGATTAGCCCGTGCGATGAGCATGGAATTACAAAAGGCACGCGCTTGGCAGAGCATGCGCCACCTCTCAGAGGATTCAAAGGTGCTTGCCGTGCTGAGTAACACCACATCCACGCCTTTTTGGTGCATATCTAACCAAATGCTATCAAAGTGCAATTCATAGCCAAAAAGCGGGGCGATCCGCAGATCTTCTAACTCCACAATCAAGGGTGCGTGTTTCTCTGTCTTGGGATTGGCCAAAAAAACTCTCCTCATCCCAGTGGCTAAAGTGGATGAGTTTTTGTTGGGGGTAAAACTGGGTTTGCGTGGGGGACACCCATGCCATTTGTTTGATAAGCCCGCTGGATTCTTGCAAGATCAAGGGGGCGATCAGGTGTTGTTGGTGCTTGCTGGCTAACTCTTGGAGCTGTTCTAGGCGGGCTTGAGAATGCTGGTGGATTTTAAGCGTATCGCTTTCTAATAACTCTAAAAAAAAAGGGGTGAGGACATACTCGGGGAATAAAATCAAGGCATGGGGGGGCATTTTAGCCAAAGTCTTGCGCACAAACTCCAAATCAAAGCGTGCCATTTGCAAGAGCACCAAGTGCATTAGAATTTCACCGCCAAAATACCCGACACGCTATTATAAACATAGTGGGTTTTCTCCACCACTTCCAAATCCACTAAACTCAATTCTTCTTCCAATTCAGAGGGGCTGATAAAATTATCAATGGAGGAGGGCAAATAGGCATAGGCGCGGTAGTTACGGCTAATGAGCATGCCTAGCAAGGGTAAAATCTTAGCGGTGTAAAAGCGTGCCAGCGATCCTAAGATTCCGGGGCGATCTTGACGCATAAATTCCAAAACCAGCAACACCCCCTTTTTTTTAAGCACACGGCTAAACTCTTGCAAAGCTCGTTTACGCTCCAAGATGTTACGCAAGCCATAGGCAATGCTGACAAAATCCACGCTTTGATCCTCTAGGGTGCTCAAATCCTTAGCTTCCAAACAATCCAAATAAATTTCTGTTTTTTTGTTTGTCTAAGTTTTCAATCTTATTTTTGGCAATGGCTAACATCTCCCTAGAGGGGTCAATCCCCCTAATGCTCGCCACGCTTCCCTGCAAGCGCGCCACTTCTTTTAAAATGTGCAAGAGCATGTCCGCTGTCCCACAAGCCACATCGGCTATCTCCAAATCTTGCAAGTCTCCCTTAAAGGCATAGATGTATTTTAAAGCCCGCCTGATCCCATCTAAACGCCAGCGTTGATCCTGCTTGAAACTCACGATCCGATTGGTGGTGTCGTAGGTTTTGGCAATGGCATCAAACATGTGGATGATTTTTTGTTGTTTTTCTTCGATCCTAGACATTAAAAGAATTTCCCCACCACACAAAAGACAATCACGATCATGCATAAAGTGGGCACTTCATTAATCAGCCGAAAAAATTTAGAGCTTTTATACTGCCCATCACGCCCCAACTCCCGCATGAACTTTTTACACATAAAATGGAAATGCAACAAGATCAGCACAAATAATAATTTGACATGCAACCAACCATGGTGGAAAAGCGCACCCCCGCCCAAAGCCCAAATCAGGGCAACTCCGCTCAACACGCTCACAATCATGGCGGGCATGGCAATGTAATAGTAAAGCTTTTGTTCTTGGATTTGCACCACGCTAACAAAATCAGGGCGATCGCTATATTCACGGTGATAAACCAACAATCTAGGCAAGTAAAATAGGGCTGCCATCCATGAGATCACCCCCATAATATGCACCATTTTAAGCCACACATATAAGCTATCCATCTAATCTCCTAATACTTTTTCTAAAAGTTCTGGGCTAGCCTGCAGATACACCCAAGCCCCCTTTTTATCCAAACTCTGCTTTTCTAGCAACACGCCATGTTTTCTCGCCCGCGCGCTCAAAATCTCCAAAACAGGATAACTCACCCACTGGCGGACACTCTGCACGGGGCTAAAGGGCTTGAGCGGTGCATTTTGCAAACAGAGTTGCAGACTTTGGCTATAGGCTTTCATCAACCCCCCCACCCCCAAGAGCACCCCCCCAAAGTAACGCACCACAATAATAGCACTCTCAATTAAATCCCCACGCCTCAAAATGTCCAATAACCCCCGTGCGCTATTTTTGGGCTCGCGATCTTCATGCAAAGCCTCTTGCAAACGCCCTTGTTCTAAGTGGCGGTAGGCATAGACAATGTGGCGTGCCTTGTGGTGTTCCTTTTTGAGCTTTTCTAGGGTGCTTTCAAAAGTGGCATAGGGCAGTAAAAAGCCCAAAAATACCGACCCCTTGATCTGGTGCTTGGATTGTATTTCCACATCTATATATTGCAAAAACTCTCCTAGTGTTGCAAATAGATTTGCATGGTGGTATTTTCTAAGAGCAAATTTTCGTTATTGCGGGTCAGATTAAACACCCCTTGCAAATTGCGGTAAAAAGCCAACTCAAAAGCCATGAGTTTTTCATTACTGCACACCTTGCGTGTCATGCCCTTATCCTCCACCACCAAATGATCATCATCTCTAAAACTATAGCTCACAAAATACTTATTGCAATAAATGATCCCATAGATTCGCAACTGCTTTTGATCGAACTCCACATGCCCCATGGGCGTGCTTTTGAGTTTGGTATCCCCCAAGTGCGCCCGATTTTTTCTAATATCTGCCTGCAAACGCCCTAAATCTGTTTGGATCATCGAGCTATCGGGCTTGATAGAGTCCAAATGCAAACCCTTGATTTTGGCTTGCAATTCCTCTTGCAAGACATCGAAGCGATCTCTAGGATAAACTTCATGCGGGCTGGGCGATTCCTCTGAACTGGGGTGGGATATTTGGGCTTCTAAGATGAGGTCCTTAAAGTCAAAAGCATTCCCGCCCAAGACAACCCGCACAATGCGGTAATCATTGTATTTGAAACTCTTATCAAAAAAGCGCACCACCACACACCCAGCGAGTAACACGCTCAGACCCACACCCATTAAAACCACCACCCATTTATGCAAAAGATGCCACACCCCATTAGCTAAATGGGCTAAATTATAATCTGATCTTCTTTAAACTTCCGTATTAAGCCTTTCGTAAGTCTATTTATAGAAAAATTGGGGTTATTTTCACTGCAAAGTTTGACAATGCTCTACTATTTGTATCCGTGGTTTGGGATTAATATTTTCCAATATCTCACCTTCCGTGCTGGGATCGCTTTCTTTTTGAGTTTTATCGCTTGTATTTACGCCATGCCCAAGTTCATCACATGGGCTAAAAGAAAAAAAGCCAGCCAACCTATCTCTATGTATGTCCCCCACCAAAACAAGAAAGACACGCCCACGATGGGCGGGGTGATCTTTGTGGGCACGACTCTAATGGCCTCACTCATAGCCGCGCGCTTGGATAATCTCTTTGTGTTACTGGGTCTTTTAACCTTGCTTGCCTTTAGCGCGGTGGGGATGCAAGATGACTACACTAAGATTAACCGCAAGAGCAATGCGGGCGTTACTTCGCGTTATAAATTTGCGGTGTTGCTGGCTATTGCGGTGTGTATCTCAAGTGCCCTTTACTTTTTGCTGGATAATAAGAGTTTTTACCTGCCCTTTTTCAAGCGGGCTTTATTTTCCTTCCATGATTACCCCGTTTTGCTCGTCGCCTTTTGGTCTTTGGTGTTTGTTGCCACCTCTAATGCGGTGAATATCACCGATGGGCTGGATGGATTAGCCACCGTGCCCAGTATCTGCGTGCTGTTGAGCTTGAGCGTCTTTATTTATGTGGTGGGCAATGCCGAGTTTAGTAAGTATTTGCTCTACCCTAAGGTGAGCCACAGCGGGGAGGTGATGGTGATTGCGGCTGCTTTGATTGGTTCGCTTTTGGGCTTTTTGTGGTTTAATGCCTTCCCCGCTGAGGTGTTTATGGGTGATAGTGGGAGTTTAGCCATTGGGGGCTTTATTGCCTACATGGCGATCATCACCAATAATGAAATCTTGTTGATTTTAATGGGCTTGGTCTTTGTGCTGGAGACGGGCTCGGTGATCTTGCAAATCACCAGCTACAAGACCCGCAAGAAAAAGATTTTCCGCATGGCACCCTTGCACCACCATTTTGAATCCAAAGGCTGGCCAGAAAATAAAATCATTTTGCGCTTTTGGATCATCGCGATCCTCAGTAACATCGTGGCGTTGTTGAGCCTTAAAGTGCGCTAAGGATTAGTATGCTATTGTTCTGCCATGCTGTCATCTTAGAATAAAACGGAGTGCCATGATCTCGTTATTAGGCTATGGGCAGACCAACAAAGCCCTTGCGACCTACCTCAACAAAAAGAACATCCCCTACCGCGCCTATGATGATAAAACCCTAACCCCTTGCTTAGATACCCACCACAAGAAACTCCTCCCCTCCAAGATGTTTAACCCCTATGAATCCCGCTTAGAGATTGTCAGCCCGGGTATCCCCTTTGATCACCCTCTCGTGGTGGCTAGCAAGCACCTTGTGAGCGAATACGACTACATTTATACCCTTTGGCAAACTAACCGCTCTAACCTAGACTTCCCCACCACTTTTTTTATCAGCGGGACCAATGGCAAGACCACCACCGCGCGCATGTTGGGTCTGCTCTTAAAATCCCATAACGCCCAAGTGGGCGGGAATATTGGCGTGCCCCTCATCGATCTTTACGCCCAAATCAAAACAGAACAACGCAAGCCCCCCTTTGTGTGGGTGTTAGAAACCAGCTCTTTTAGCTTGCACTACACTAAGCGTTTTGCGCCCCATTTTTATATCCTTTTGCCCCTAGCTCCCGATCATCTAAGCTGGCATGGGAGTTATGAACACTATGTGCATGCCAAACTCAAGCCCTTAGAATTGATGAGCCCTAAGGCGACCGCCCTTTTACACGCCAGCTTGCAAGATCACGCCCTCATCAAGGGCTTAAAGACCCCTCCCCAGCTCCTCTTTTATGAAAACTCCGCTGATTTAGCCCAGCTGATGGGGCTTGATCTCTCCTGCGTGCGCTTTGAAGAACCCTTTTTGCTCGATGCGCTCTTAGCCTTGAGTGGGGCTAAACTCTATAGTGGCGTGGCTAATTATGAACTGATCAACTCCTATGCGATCCAGCCCCACCGCATTGAGGTTTTTACAGATCATCAAGGGCATACTTGGGTCAATGACAGCAAGGCAACCAATGTGGATGCCACGCTTAAAGCTCTTGATCGCTTTAAAGATCGCCCGATCCATTTGATCTTGGGCGGGGACACCAAGGGAGTTGATCTGACTCCCCTTTTTGAAACCCTAGCCACCTTGCAAGTGAGTATCTATGCGATTGGTGTGAGCGCACCTACGATCATGCAAATGGCTAAAAAGTATGCTATTCGTGCATGCTTGTGCCAAGAGCTAAAAGTAGCCGTGCAGAGCATTAAAGACAATCTCCAGCCCAACCAGATCGCCCTACTCTCCCCCAGTGCGGCTAGTTTGGATCAATTTGCCTCTTACAAACACCGGGGCAATGCCTTTAAAGAATATGTGTTAGGATCGTGATGCGCTTTATTTTTTGGCTATTTTTAAGCTTGTTTGTAGTCTTGCGTGCCGAGGATGATGTGGATTTGATCGATCTGCACTTACTCTTAAAGCAAATCAACCAAATTAACCAAGTCATCAGACGCTACCAAGCAGACCCCAACAGACGCTCTGAAATCTCGCTGTATAACGATCAAAAAAACGATCTCATCCACACCTTTGCGCTCAAGTTGCTCAACAACCAAGAACACATCGGCTTTAACATCAAGGAGAACACCAAACAGCAAAAAAAGCTCAAAGAGGCTTTGCTCAAAAATAGCGACAAGGATATTTATACCTATATTTTAGATACTCTCCGCCTCAAGAATTTAGAACTAGATGCCGACATGTATTATTTTTTAGAAAAATTACGCACCTCCCTAGACTTTTTTAGCCAAGAAAAGGATGTCAAGAGTATCAGCACCGCCTATTTATTGAAACTGGAGGGGTATGCGGCTAAAACCTATGTCGCCCCCTCTAATTTAGATGATTTCAAGCACCACAACTTCCAAGAGACCCTAGACAACTACCAAATCAAGCTCAAAACCTATATTGAGGTGCTCCATTACATCCAAAAGCACCCTAGCCAAGTGCTCTCTAAGAATGTGATTTTGAGCATCAACCTCAAATGGATTTTAGAGCGTATCTCCCACTTGATCGCCCAAGTTTTCCCCAAAGCCAACGGGTTGCAAAGTGCTAAGATTGTTTTATCCCTCGTGCTCTTGGTTGTTTTACTGGCATTAAGACAACTCATCACCGCCCTTTTTGTCAAAGCCCTTGATTATGTCGTGCGTTTCACCCGCAAAAATGCCGCCGTGCAACAAAAAATCCGCAACAGCATCATCGCCCCCATCTCGACTTTTTTATTCATCTATAGCTTTGATGTCTCCATTGACATCCTCTACTACCCCCACCCCACCCCGCCTAAGTTTGCGATGTATCTGGGGGTGGTTTATATCCTCTTATTTGCGTGGCTTTTCATCGCCCTTTTTAAGGCTTATGGAGCAGCCCTATTAGCTAATTTAGCCTCTAAGAGTAATGGGCTTAGAAAAGAAGTGATCAATTTGATCTTAAAGATCGCCTACTTCTTTATCTTTGTGATCACGATCTTATGGGTGCTCAAACAATTAGGCTTTGACATCTCCACTATCATCGCCTCGCTAGGAATTGGTGGTTTGGCAGTGGCGTTAGCGGTTAAAGATGTCTTGGCCAACTTCTTTGCCTCTGTGATCTTGCTTTTGGATAACTCCTTTAGTCAGGGGGATTGGATTGTGTGCGGGGATGTAGAAGGCACGGTGGTGGAAATGGGGCTTAGACGCACCACGGTGAGGGGCTTTGATAATGCCTTGTTCTTTGTGCCCAATTCGGAATTAGCCGGTAAATCGATTCGCAACTGGAATCGGCGTAAAGTCGGGCGGCGCATTAAAATGACCATTGGGCTAACCTATAGCTCCTCTAGGGAAGCCTTGCAAAAATGCGTGTTGGGGATTCGCACCATGTTAGAACAACACCCCCACATCGCCAAACCCAGCGACATGGATAGTGCCTCTGAGCAACGCCTCCATGACGATCACCACACCTTGATCATGGGGCGCCAAGACATCGTTTCGGTGAATGACTTGATGGGGTATAAATCCAATTTGTTTGTCTATTTAGATAGTTTTGGGGATAGTTCCATTAATATTTTTATCTATTGTTTTTCTAAAACCGTGGTTTGGGGTGAGTGGTTGGCTGTTAAAGAAGATGTCATTTTGAAAATCATGAAAGTCGTGGAAGAATGTGGATTGAGTTTTGCTTTCCCCTCCCAAAGTGTTTATGTGGAGAGCCTGCCAAAAGACAAGTCAAGTCTATCTTAGAGTGGAGTGATGCATGTTTTTTAAAAATCTCAAGTTAGGGGCTAAGACCGCTTTAACCACCTCAGCCATTCTCGTGTTCTCCTTTGTCGCACTAGGCTTTTACTATGTCAGTGAAGTGAGCAAAATTTTAGTGGATAAGGCTAACCAATCCGTGCGGGTTTTAGCCGAGAGTCGATCTAAAAACATCACCCTAGAACTTAGCGATGTGTACCGCACCCTCACCAATTACACCAATTATTTTTCACAAGATGGTTATTCTTTTATCCAGCACTCCACAGCCAAAGAGCTTGAGGACAATGTGCGCAAACTCTGTGAAAACAATGCGTTTGTCTACCAAGCCTTTTTGGTGATCATGCATGGGGATAAGCCCAGCATAAGTTATGACTCCGTGCAAAAGAGTAATGGGGAGATCATATCCAATAGCAATAACCCCATCATCTTGCGTTCCAATTTGGTCCAACAAGTCATCAACACACGATCGATGGCTAGAACCCTCACCGATAAACGCGATCTGATGGAAGGCATGAGTAGCTTTGGCTTTTCCATCGCTGCCCCCATCTTTGATAGCCACAATAACCTTGTGGCAGTGGCAGGTCTCTTTGTGAGCTTTGAATATATCCAAGATAAATACTTCCCCACCAACACGGGAGAGAATGGGTTTTTAATGGGTTCTAGAAATCGTATTTTTGCGATCAATAAAGATCACAGCCTACAAGGAAAAGTCTTTACAGATGTCATGCTGGATCAAGAGGCCAAAAAGGCGATCGCCTTTAGAGAAAAAGCAGAGGCGGGCAAGACCCTCATCACCTCTTTTTTATTCCAATGTCTTAAATGAGGATATTATCCTTGCCTTGCACACCTTTAGACCCTTTAAAGACCCTAAAATGGGGCATAACTGGGTGATCGGATCGGTGATCTCCAAAGGCAAAGTCTATAGTTATGTGCGCCACACCCAAATGGTGATCATCGCTATTGGTTTGAGTGCGCTCTTAATCGCCATCATCGCCATGCATTTTTATATCCAAAAACAAATTGTGTGGCGGGTTAATCGGGTGGTGCAGACCTTGACAAGCTTTTTTAGATTGCTCAACCACGAGGAAGTCGATGTCCAAATGTATCAATCCACCCAAAACGATGAGATTGGCTGGATGCTAGATAGCATCAACTCCAACATCACCAAGATTCAAAAGGTCTTCCATGACGATAACGATGCGGTGGTGGAGACCACCCAACTCACCTCCAATGTGCAAAAGGGGATCATTGTGGCAGACAAGGAACACACCAGTGCCAACACCCCCAAACTTGCCGAACTCATCAAGGTCGTGCATGCGATGGTGGAGAGTTTGGAAAAAAAGGTCGGCTCTGATCTCAATAAAATTTTAGCCGTGGTGCATGCCTACCAAAAACTCGATTTTACGCCCCAAATCCAAGGGGCTAAGGGCGATGTGGAGCTCTCCATCAACCAATTAGGCACAGAGATCACCAAAATGCTCACCACTTCCTCTGAGTTTGCCAACATGTTGAGCACAAAGGCTTTAAATTTGAAAGCGAGCATGGACAAACTCTCAGAGAGTTCGACCAACCAATCTCAAGGAATCAAAGAAACCACGCAAAATATCGAGGTGATCACGCAAAATATTAGCGATGTGAGCTTGAAAAGCGATGAGATGATCGCCCAGAGCCAAGACATTAAAAGCGTGGTGGAGATCATCAGAGACATTGCCGAGCAAACCAATTTATTAGCCCTCAATGCCGCCATAGAAGCTGCTCGTGCGGGCGAGCATGGCAGAGGTTTTGCGGTGGTGGCTGATGAAGTGAGAAAATTAGCCGAACGCACCCAAAAATCCTTGAGTGAGATTGAAACTAATATTAATGTCTTGGTGCAAAGCATTGCCGATAACTCTACTGCCATTAAAAACCAAGCCAATGCGGTGCAAGACATCAACAAAGCCATGATCGCCTTTGATGCCCAACTCGGGCATAATTTAGACATCGCTAAAGAATGCTTGGGTATTAGCCAAGACATCGAGCATATCGCTAATGACATCTTAGAGGACACCAGCAAGAAAAAGTTTTAAGATGGAAAATGTGAAAAAGACCAAAATGGATTTGTTTTTAGAGCTTGCACAGCCTAATACAGATGGCTTTTCGCGCTGGGTGTCTGTGAGCGAGTTTAGCGGAAAATATCAAGAACTCCAGTTAGGCAATGGGGGTAGCTGGCTTCGCCCTAGTAGCTCTTTGGCTAAAAAATACAAAATAGAGGTTGATAAAAGCCAAAGTAGCGGGAACTCCATAGATCGTATTAGACTTGTCGGGTTTAACACTGAAATAGTGTTTAATCAAAATATCAGACAAGATATTAAAGACTTCTACAAAAATCAACGATGTGTCATGTTGGGTGTTTGTGGTAAAAGCGAAAATACTAAGATAGAGATTGATCACAAAGATGGAAGAAAGAACGATCTTAGAGTGGCGGATGTTAGCAGTCAAAGACTAGAAGATTTTCAGTCCTTATGTAAAGCTGCCAATGATATTAAAAGGCAAATCTGCAAAACATGTAAAGAGACCAATCTAAGGTGGAATGCCAAGAATATTGCTGGCAATCCCTACGCTTTCTATGCTGGGGATGAACACCATACAGATGAACTGGGTTGTGTGGGTTGTTACCAATACGATCCAGTGGCTTATTGTCAAGAATGTGTTAAAAAGATCGCTAAAGAAGCTTCAGAATATATCTACCACAAGATTTACTTTGATTCATAAAGCTCATGAATTACATTGGCTCTAAACTTAGCCTTACGCCCTTTTTGTTGCACCATATCCAAGAGAGTGTACAAAACAAGGGCATGTGCTTAAAAGATTGTGTGTTTGTTGATGCATTTGCGGGCTCGTGTGCGGTGGGCAGGTTGTTTAAAAACCGCGTCAAGCAGGTGATCAGCAATGATTGCGAATTTTATAGTTTTGTGTTGGCTAAAAACTACATTGAAAACACCACCCCACTTAAGCGCGCCCCCAAACTCTTAGAGCAACTCCAAAATCTCCCCCCCCTAAAGGGTAAAATCTACACCCATTATGCCTTGGGGGGCGGGCATTGCCGCCAGTATTTTAGCGATGAAAATGCCATGCGCATTGATGCGGTGCGCTCCCAGTTAGCACTTTGGTTAGAACAAAAGCACATCAACCCCAGCGAATTTTACTTTTTTGCTCGCCTCCTTGTTAGAATCTAGCGACAAAGTCGCCAACACCGCCTGTGTCTATGGCGCATTTTTAAAAACCCTCAAAAAAAGCGCACAAAAACCCTTGCTTTTATCCCCCGCCCACTTTGATTTGAGCCCCAACCCCCACTATGCCCACCAACAGGACGCTCAAGAGCTCATCAAGCACACCCCCGCTGATATTCTCTACCTAGACCCCCCCTATAATGCTAGAGAATATGGTGCTAACTACCACCTTTTAAACTCCATTGCCCTTTATGATGACTTCACCCCACAGGGCAAAACAGGTTTGAGGGATTACCAAAAATCGCTTTGGTGTCAAAAAAATAGCGTGGCAGAGGCTTTAGAGGCGATCTTAAAAAACGCACAAGCCAAGTTTATTTTTATGAGTTATAACAACGAAGGCTTATTAAGCCTAGACCAAATCGCCCAAATTTTCAAACAACATGGCAAATACAGCCTCAAAAGCCACCCCCACACCCGCTTTAAAGCCAACTTAAACCCCCAACAACACACCAAAACCACCGAATACTTGCATGTGTTGGAAAAGTTTTAATGGGACACAATTTAAGGGAAGCTGTGCTAGACTACCGTTCTTACAAACTTACAAAACCGCTATGCGGTTTTCTGTTGTATTTAATCCCCAAAGGGGACCCCTTGTTTCCACCATGCTGGTTGCTAGGCGATTTGTTGCCAAATCATCTAACAGAGTCGTCATGTCCGCAGGCGTTAATTCGGTGTGCTCCCCACCTACTAAATGCTTCACTAGATTGACACTAGCGTTAAAACCCCTATCCACTGCAACACCGCACGCCCCGCAGTGATACACCCTATCAATAAGCTTTAAATCGCTTTTGACATTGCCACAATGAGAGCAAGTTTTAGAGCTGGGGTAAAAAGTATTCACCCGCCTTATCTCTCGCCCGTAGTATTTGGCTTTGTAGTCCAAAAAGGTATTAAAAGCGGAAATGCTGACATCACTAAGGGCTTTGGCTAATTTGGAGTTTTTAAGCATATTTTTCACCTTTAGACTTTCTAAACACAAGATTTTAGCGTGCCTTATAAGGGCGGTGCTGAGTTTGTGTAAAAAGTCGTTACGGGTGTTGGCAATGCGTGTGTGCAAGCGGTTTAGGCGCAAGCTGGCTTTAAAATAATTAGCGGATTTTCTAGTGTGGGGAGCATTCTGCTCCCTTCCTTTGGTTTTCGGGAGGCAAGCAGAATGCTTGCTCTTTTTTGCCAAGTTGTCTGCTAAGTCTTGTAAGCCGTCTTGTCAGCCTATTTAAGGGCTTGGGTGCTTGTATCTGTAAGCCATTAGATAGACTAGCAAAAGCCTTTATTCCTGTATCTATGCCTAGAGTGTGGTTATTTGCTATGGGTTTATGTGTGCGGTTAAACTCCTCTTGTGTAATGTCTGTTTGGATTGAAACATAGAATTTATTGCCTCTTTGCGTGATGGTCGCCCCATTGATTTTACCTCTAAGTCGTAGCTTCTCGGTCATTTTGATTTTAGGCAAATTGGGGATTTTTAGGTAGTCTTTTGTGCCACTTTGAATGATTTTTATTTGGTCGCCCCCAATGTAAAAGCTCCCTTGATATTCTCTTTTCTTTTTAAATCTAGGATAACTCACCTTGCCAAGCTTTAGGTCTTTAAAGAATTTTTGAAAAGCTAGGTTTAAGTGTGTAAAGGGCTGAGCTGTGGCGTATTTTGTAACTTCATACACGAAAGGGTAAGTTGTTTTTTTGAGGGCGTTAAATTCTTTCTTTAGGGCAAAGTGGTTAGATTTAATGCCTTTTTCGTAATGCTCTTTCCACTTAGCCAAGCCCCAATTATAGGCAAGCCGAGCACACCCAAAAGCCTTTTTAAAATGGGTTTGTGCCTTATTGTTAGGGGTTAGCTCAATCTTGTGGGACAAAAGCGTAGCTTTTGCTATCATTATCCTCTACCACCGTTTGCATTTGCTCTAAAAGCTGTTTATTTTTTCTTTGAGCGTGCTCCATAAAGTCTAGCGGAGAATACAGTAATGATCTCTAACACATCTTTGGCTAACTCTTCTTCGAAACGGACATTTTCATCGCCTTGATTAATAACAATAACTT
>CAGP01000147.1 GCA_000263275.1 Helicobacter bizzozeronii CCUG 35545
TTGCTTTTGCTCCTCTAGCGCTTTAGCCTCTAGCTTGGCTTGTTCTCTAGCCTGACGGGCTTGCAGTGCCTGCTGGTGGATGCTTAAGGGGCTTGTTTGGGGGGTTGTGGTAGAGTTGGTTTCTCCCTTTTGGGCAAGATGCCCATGCCCAAACCCTAATTTAGGGCTTGTAGATTGGTCGAAAGTCTCTACAGGGGGGTTTTTATACTCATATGCTGTGATCACCCAGTTATTGTCTCCCTCATCAAACCACCCCTTAGATAAGCCTACCCTAAACTCCTCTTGTTGTGTGGGTATCACAATGGTTTTAATGCCCGTAGGACTGGTTTTAAGCTCCCCATTCTTAATGAGATACTCAATCCCATTAGCTAACTTCTCTTGTATATCCGCCCCCTTAAAACTCTCAAAGTCGCTGGCGTGTTTCTCTAGGATTTTAGATAGCCCGTAAGGTTTAATGGGCTTGCCATTGCTATCTTTCAAGCCCTTTAAATCTGTGGCATTAGCTCCCCAAATCAGATCAATATACCCCAAATCCTCCCTATAAAAAGCCCCGGCTACTTGCCCTCTTTGCTCTTTTAAAAGCTTAGCCACCGCTTGTGCGCCTTTGAGCTCAAACTCTGCAAAGTGTTCTCCAAAAGCGGGGTTAGGTTCAATGTTTTTAAGGGGGGTTGTGCTAGGATTGGAATCCTTATAACTCTCGCTTAGAGTTCGGTCTAAGTCGTATCCCTTTGAGGAAGGCGTAGGGAGGGTCGTAAGGTCGCCCTTACTTTTCCACATCGTTACAAAGCTAATTTTGTTTTTCTTGGTTAAGGCTTCTTCAACGACCACAACATGCCCGTTAATTTGTTTCTTATAGACAATGTTATTCCCCTCTACCTCCCTAATATCCGCACTCTTAACGATATTAGGATAGTTGGCAATATCCTCCATTGTGATAGGGATTTGGTTGCGGGAAGTTTCTACCTTTAAATCCCCATGCCGATTCAAAGCGTGTGCTACATGCTGGGCATCAATCTGTCTAGCTAGCGCATAATTCCCATTAAACTTGAATTCTTGGCTGAGTTGCTCTAATTCTTTTCCCTCTACCTTGCCAATCAAAAGCCTATCTGTGGCTTTAGGGTTGGTTAAGTCCCATTGCTCTATGTGGCTTTTAATCTCTGCAGGGCTTAAATCCTCTGTTAAAGTAGACTTAGTGGGTAAATCTGTGCCCTCTTGATTTTTAAGTGTTGGGGTGGTAGGGTTAGCTCCACTGCTAGGCATATAGCCTTCAAGATCAAGGCTTGGAGTCGTGTTAGGGCGTTGGCTATGGGATAGCAGTACTTCTTTATTGAGTTGCCCCTTTAACTTCCACATATCAAAAAATCTTAGCTTATCTTGCCCGCTTAAGGCTTCCTCAATCACCACCGCGTAGCCATTAATCTGTTTGGCATACACGATACGCCCACTCTCTTCTTGTATGTGTTTAAAATCGGGGTTTTTAAGATACTCTTGGTAGTGAGCGATGTCCTCTAAAGTTACCGCAATCTGCCCTCTGCTAGCCTCCTTGTTTATATCTCCATGCTGTTTCAAAGTATGCAAGACTTGGTGTGCGTCAATTTCTCTCACAAGCTCTCTTTTGCCCTTAAATTTAAGGGCTTGCCCTAGTTCTTGGGCTTCTGTAGCATCCACACTAGAAACCACTAACCTTTGTTTGGCGTTAGCGTTAGCTTTAGGGCTCAAATCCCATTGCTCTATAGCTTCTTTAATCTCTTGGGGCGTTAAATTCCTTTGTTCTCCACCTTTTGCCCCCTCTAAACCTCCATCACCACCCCTAGGCGGTTTGCCTCCATGACCCCCACTATCCCCTAAGTGTGGATTAGCTATCCCTCCTCCTCCACCTCCAGGTGGCGGATCATCTGGAGGCATTCCCCCCTCAATCTCTCTAATCAAGGCTTTAGTGGCGTTATCAAAGTCTTGGCGTTGGACTAGGTGGTTAAGC